>NZ_JBFAZD010000013.1:0-245091 GCF_040681655.1 Streptomyces sp. NPDC051662 | reverse complement strand
TCCCCAGTACTGGACGTACTGGGGTGATCCGACAACGCGGCGAGCGTGCGTGCCGGGCGTCGCCGGGCAGGCGGGACTTTCGCAACACGCCCTAGGGCGGGGAGGACATGGTCCCTGCCGTGGCCCGGGGTGCCATGGCGGTGTTGCCAGCGGTCGTCGGCCGGGAGCAGGGTGTGGAGCGCGGCGAGCAGATCGTTGTCGCTGCCGGCGCCCGTCTCGATGATCGCCACACCGGCGGTCGCGTGCGGTACGAAGATATTCAGCAGACCGTCCCGGCCCGCCGCGCTGTCCCGGAGGAATTCCGCACAGGCATGGGTCAGATCGGTCACCGCCTCATGGGTGCCGGTGGTGACGTTCAGGGTCCTGGTGGTGAATGCGTCGGGCATGCCCCCATCTTCCCGCCCGCCCCGCGGGATCGCGCGTCCGCGTGCCGAGACACCATTGACCGGATCCGGAAACCCTCGCTACGTTCTGCGGCATGTTGCGTTCAGCTCTGCTCACCACGCGCGGTCATATCGACCTGCTGCGGGTGGCGTCCGCCGCGTGTCGTCGCGGCTGCTGACCTCTTTCTCCCCCCGGGGCGCTTTCCTTCCGCCGCGCCCCGCTTCTCCCGTCGCCCCGGTCGGTGTGTCCCACTGACCGTCCGCCGTCATACCCCCGCGCGCCGGCACTGAGGCACGTCCTTCCCGCACACGTTCTTACCGCACACGTCCTTACCGCCCGCGCCCTTCCGCACGCTCCTTCCCACTCCCCCCGCCCGAGGAGCCGCCATGACCATCGATCACGCACCGCCGGACATATCGGCGATTTCGAAGAATGAGCCCCTCGCGCTGGAGCCCGTGACACCCGCGGCCGGCTCCCGGCGCCGGGCCGTGCCGCGCTGGCTGCGGCGTACCGTCGGGCCACTGCTGCTCCTGGTCGGCTGGCAGGTGCTCAGCGCGACCGGGGTGCTGCACCCTGACATCCTCGCCTCCCCCGGCACCATCGCCCGCGCCGCCGGTGAGCTGATCAGCGACGGCACCCTGCCCGCGGCCATGGGGATCTCGCTCCAGCGGGTCGCCGTGGGACTGCTGCTCGGCGGGGTGATCGGGATCTCCCTCGCGCTGGTCTCCGGGCTCTCCCGGCTCGGCGAGGATCTGGTCGACGCGACCGTACAGATGCTGCGCACCGTGCCCTGGGTCGGGCTGATCCCGCTCTTCATCATCTGGCTGGGCATCGGCGAGGCCCCGAAGATCGCGCTCATCGCGCTCGGGGTGGCCTTCCATCTCTATCTCAATGTGTACGCGGGCATTCGCGGCGTCGACGAGCAACTCATCGAGGCGGGACAGTCGTTGGGGCTCGGCCGCTGGGGTCTCGTACGGCATGTCGTCCTGCCGGGCGCGCTGCCCGGTGCGATGACCGGGCTGCGGTACTCACTCGCCACCGCCTGGCTCGCGCTGGTATTCGGCGAGTCCATCAACGCCGACGCCGGTATCGGCTTTCTGATGAACCAGGCCAGGGAGTTCTTCCGTACGGACGTCATCGTCGTCTGCCTGGTCGTCTACGCCTTCCTGGGCCTGCTCGCCGATGCCGTCGTCCGCACTCTCGAAAGGCTGCTGCTGCAATGGCGACCGACATTCCAGGGCAAGTGAGCCCGCCGAGCACGGCTCCGGGGTCCGGAGGCGCGGCGGTACGGGTCGAGGGGCTGACCCGCGCCTTCGACGGGCGTCCGGTGATCGACCGGCTCGATCTGACCCTGCGTCCCGGGGAGTTCACCGCGCTGCTCGGCCGCAGCGGCTGTGGCAAGTCGACGCTGCTGCGGGTGCTCGCGGGGCTCGACCGCGATATCGAGGGAACCGTACTCGTACCGAAGCGGCGCGCGGTCGCGTTCCAGGCGCCGCGGCTGATGCCCTGGAAGCGGGTCTGGCGCAATGTGCTGCTCGGCCTCGACGGCAAGCCCCAACGGGACGTCGCCGAGAGCGCGTTGGCGGAGGTCGGGCTCAGCCACCGGTCGGGGGCCTGGCCGAAGACGCTCTCGGGCGGCGAGGCCCAGCGCGCCTCGCTGGCCAGGGCTCTCGTAAGGGAACCGGATCTGCTGCTGCTCGACGAGCCGTTCGGCGCGCTCGACGCGCTGACCCGGATCAGGGCGCAGCGGCTGGTGGCCGAGTTGTGGCAGCGGCGCGGCTGCGCGGTGCTGCTGGTCACCCATGACGTGGAGGAGGCGCTGCTGCTCGCGGACCGGGCGCTGGTGATGCGGGACGGAGTGATCGCGTACGAGACGCCGGTCGCGCTGGACCGGCCGCGCGCCGTCGGCGATCCCGGTTTCACGGCTCTCCGTTCCCGGCTCCTCACCGAGCTGGGGGTCGACGAGCCCGTCGCCGCGAGCACCGCCGCCTAGGCCCTGTCTGTCGCGCTCTCCCCCATATCAGAAAGACAGCCCATGAAACGCTTCCTCCCCGCGGTCCTGCTCCCCCTCGCCCTCCTCCTCACCGCCTGCTCCGGCAGTTCGTCCGCCGACGACTCCGGAGGCGCGGGCGGCGCCGTCGACGGCCAGGGCTCCCTGACCCTCAACATCGGTGACCAGAAAGGCGGTTCGGAATCGGTCCTCCGCGCCGCCGGTGAACTCGACGATCTCCCGTACCAGGTCAAGTGGTCCACCTTCACCTCGGGACCACCGCTGCTCGAAGCCGTCAACGCCGGTGCTGTGGACCTCGGTTCCGTCGGCAACACCCCGCCGGTCTTCGCCGCCGGAGCCAACTCGAAGATCACGGTCGTCGCGGCGACCCACGGCGATTCCCGGGGCGAGGCCGTCCTCGTACCGAAGGACTCGCCGCTGAAGGAGACCGCCGATCTGAAGGGCAAGTCCGTCGCGGTCGCCCAGGGCAGCTCCGCCCACTACCAGTTGATCGCCTCGCTCGGAAAGGCCGGCCTGACCCTCGACGACATCAAGGTCACCCTGTTGCAGCCGGCCGACGCCCTGGCCGCGTTCACCACCGGCAAGGTGGACGCCTGGGCCGTCTGGGATCCGTACACCTCTCAGGTACTGCGCGGTGGGCAGGGGCGGGTACTGACCGATGGCCGGGGCGTCGTCAATGGGCTGAACTTCCAGGTCGCCGCGCCCGCCGCGCTCAAGGACAAGGACAAGGCGGCGGCGATCGGTGACTTCATCGAACGGCTGCGCCGGGCGCAGGACTGGGTCTTCGGCCATCCCGAGCAGTGGGCGAAGGTCTGGGCGAAGGACACCGGGCTGCCGTACGAAGTCGCCCTGGACGCGGTGAAACTGACCCACGGCACGCGCGTACCGGTGGCCCTCGACCAGGCCGCGATCGCCTCGGAGCAGCGGATCGCCGACACCTTCACCGAACTGAAGCTCATCCCCAACGCCTTCGACTTCGCCGACTACGTGGACGACCGCTTCAACAAGGACCTCCCGCCGTCGACCTCGCCGGCGCGCAGCTACGGAAAGGGCTCTTCCCGATGAGCATTCATCTGCACTGGTTCCTGCCGACCGGGGGCGACGGACGTACCCTCGTGGACCGCCACGCGTACACCGACGGCGGTATCAAGCGCTCCCGGGTCACACCGGTGAGCGGGGTCAGGGCCCCGGACATCGACTATCTGGCGCAGATCGCCAAGGCCGCCGAGCATCTGGGCTTCGAGGCGGTACTGACGCCGACGGGCACCTGGTGCGAGGACGCCTGGCTGACGACGGTGGCACTCGCGCAGCAGACCGAGCGGCTGAAGTTCCTGGTGGCCTTCCGCCCCGGGCTGATCTCACCGGTGCTCGCGGCGCAGATGGCGGCCACGTACCAGCGCATCACCCGGGGCAGGCTGCTGCTCAATGTGGTGACCGGTGGTGACTCGACCGAGCAGCGCCGCTTCGGCGACCATCTCGACCACGACCGCCGGTACGCCAGGACGGCGGAGTTCCTCTCGGTGATCCGTGGTGTCTGGGGCGGCCGGCCGTACGACTTCGACGGTGAGCACTACCAGGTGGAGGGCGGGCTGACCGCGCTGCCGCCCGATCCGCTGCCGGAGATCTTCTTCGGTGGTTCGTCCGCGGCGGCGGGGCCGGTCGCGGCCGAGCACGCGGATGTCTATCTGACCTGGGGCGAGCCGCCGGCCCAGGTGAAGGAGAAGATCGACTGGATCCGCGGTCTCGCGGCGGAGCGTGGCCGTACGGTCCGCTTCGGCATCCGGATGCACACCATCTCGCGGGACTCCGCCAAGGAAGCCTGGGCCACCGCGAACCGGCTGCTGGACGATCTCGATCCCGACACGGTCGCGGCGGCCCAGCAGGCGCTGGGCAAGAGCGAGTCGGTGGGCCAGCAGCGGATGATCGCCCTGCACGGCGGGTCGCGCGACCGGCTGGAGATCGCGCCCAATCTGTGGGCGGGGGTGGGGCTGGTACGGGGCGGAGCGGGCACCGCGCTGGTGGGCAGTCACGCGGATGTGGCCGACCGGATCGAGGAGTACCACAAGCTGGGGATCGAGCACTTCGTCCTGTCCGGCTATCCGCATCTGGAGGAGGCGTACTGGTTCGGGGAGGGCGTGACACCGCAACTGGCCGCGCGCGGGCTCCTCGCGCGTGTCCCGGCCTCGCCGCTGCTGGGCGTGCCCGCGGCGAACGGCCGCCCGGCATCCGCGCCCGGCGGCGCTCCCCTGCTGCTCTCCGGCGGCCGGTGACAGAGGACCCAGCGCTTCAGGTCTCGGGGGAAGATTCCAGCCCCGGAGGCTGTTGGTAGAAACGTGAACGACTTTGGGGTGCGGAACATCGATGTGGTGGTCGTGGGCGCCGGGCAGGCGGGTCTGTCCGGCGCCTACCATCTGCGGCGGTCGGGTCTTGAACCCGACCGCGACTTCGTCGTACTGGACCATGCCCCGCACCCCGGCGGCGCCTGGCAGTTCCGCTGGCCGTCACTGACGTACGGCAAGGTACATGGCATGCACGCGCTCCCCGGCATGGAGCTGATCACCACGGAGAGCGATGACGCCCGGCCCTCCTCCGAGGTGATCGGGGCGTACTTCACCGCCTACGAGCGGCGCTTCGGCCTCCGGGTCCATCGGCCCGTGGATGTCCGGGCGGTACGCGAGGGCGACGGCGGGCGGCTGCTGGTGGAGACGTCTGAGGGGAACTGGTCGGCCCGCGCGCTGATCAGCGCCACGGGGACCTGGGACCGGCCGTTCTGGCCGCGCTACCCCGGTCAGGAGACCTTCCGGGGGCGGCAGTCGCACACCGCGGACTATCCGGGGCCCGACGGGTTCACCGGGCTGCGGGTGGTCGTGGTGGGCGGCGGGGCCTCCGGCACCCAGCATCTGATGGAGATCGCGGAGGTGGCGGCGGACACCACGTGGGTGACGCGCCGCCCGCCCGTCTGGCGCGAGGGCCCGTTCGGCGAGGAACAGGGGCGGGCGGCCGTCGCGCTCGTCGACGAGCGGGTACGGCGGGGACTGCCGCCACGCAGTGTGGTGTCGGTGACCGGTCTGCCGGTCACCGCGGCGATCTCGCGGGCCCGTGAGACGGGGGTACTCGACCGGCTGCCGATGTTCGACCGGATCACCCCCGACGGCGTGGCCTGGGACGACGGCCGGACGGTGGAGGCCGATGTGATCCTCTGGGCGACCGGGTTCCGGCCGGCCGTCAGCCATCTGGCACCCCTCGGACTACGGGAGCCGGGCGGTGGTATCCAGGTCGAGGGCACTCGGGCCGTACGGGACGAACGGGTCCATCTCGTGGGGTACGGGCCGTCGGCCTCGACGATCGGCGCCAACCGGGCCGGGCGGGCGGCCGTACGGGAGATCAAGGAGCTCCTGGCGCGCGAACCGGCCGTGGCCTGACGCGCCCGAGCCCGCGGCCGGGCGGAGAGGCGATCAGGCCGAGCCGTTCGCGGCCTTGCGGTTCTCGTTGAACTCCTCGACGTTTCGCCGCTGCTCGGCGTATTTGTTGGTGAAGCGGGTGTCCCCGGGCTTCACCGTGACGAAGTACAGCCAGTCCCCGTTTGCGGGGTTGAGCGCCGCGTTCATCGCCTCCTCCCCCGGGTTGCCGATCGGCGTGGGCGGCAGGCCCTTGCGCTCATAGGTGTTGTACGGACTGTCGATCTTCGTGTCCGCGTTGCTGGTGTCCAGTGTCGAGCGGTTCAGCGCGTAGTTCAGCGTCGAGTCCATCTGGAGCGGCATGCCCAGTGACAGCCGGTTGTGCACGACTCTGGCGACCTTCGCCATATCGGCCACCGAGTCCGCCTCCGCCTGCACGATGCTGGCGATGATGACCGCCTGATAGGTCGTCATCCCGGCGTTCTGCGCCCCGGCGCTGACCCGGCCCGCCCCGAACCTCTGGTTGGCGGTGTTGACCATATAGCTCAGCAGATTGGCCGGGGTCGTCGCGGAGCCGACCGGATAGGTGGCCGGGAAGAGGAAGCCCTCGGGGTTGCCCTTGGCGGGCTCGGGCAGCCGCAGTCGCGCGGTGGACGCCGCCTTGCGGGTGGTGCCCTCGGACAGACCCAGTGCCTGATCGACGGAGACATACACATCGGCGGCGCGCCGACCCTCCGGAATGACCAGTGTCGTCCGCTTCTCGCCGTCTCCGTCCCCGGTCAGGAGCAGCACGGGAACCAGCACCGCGGCGGCCACGACCAGGACCACGGTCAGCAGCAGGACCAGCCGGCCCCGGCGGGTCAGCCGGGGTCTGCCCCCGAATCTCGCCTCCGGATGCTCGTTCATCATGAGGGCACGCTAACCCGGAGTGATCGGCGAACCCGGCACTTCAGGCGTGCCGACACGGGCAACGCGGCAATACCATACGAACGGCATACGAACGGCACGCGAGCCACCCGTCGACGGCGGCCGGACCGGTCACGGAGAGCACGCACTCCCGGTCGCCGCACGTGTGCCGTCGCTCCCCGTTCCACGGGAACGGCGGCACTGCCGTGTCACGGCGAGACCGACGCCAGCGCCTCGGTCTGCTGATGCGGCGGCTCCTGATGCGGCTCCTGCCGGTGCGGCCGGCCGTCCCCGCGTACCAGGGCGGCATAGCGGCCGTCCCGCTCGATCAGTTCGTCGTGCGTGCCCCGCTCCGCGATGGCGCCCGCGTCGAGGACCACGATCTGGTCCGCGTCCCGGACCGTCGAGAGCCGGTGCGCGATGGTGAGGGTGGTGCGTCCCTCGGAGAGCGCGTCGATGGCCTGCTGCACCGCCTGTTCGGTACGGGTGTCCAGCGCGCTGGTGGCCTCGTCGAGGATCAGCACAGGCGGGTCCCGCAGGATGGTGCGGGCGATCGCGAGCCGCTGCTTCTCGCCGCCGGAGAACCGGTATCCGCGCTCACCGACCAGCGTTCCGTAGCCGTCGGGGAGCGAGGTGATGTGGTCATGGATCTGGGCGGCTCTGGCGGCCGTCTCGATCTCCTCGTCGGTGGCTTCCGGCTTGGCGAAGCGCAGATTCTCCGCCACCGAGGCATGGAACAGATAGGTCTCCTGCGAGACGACGCCGACGGCCCGCGCGAGCGTGTCGAAGTCCAGGTCGCGCACGTCGACGCCGTCGATCAGGACCCGGCCGCCGGTCACGTCGTACAGCCGGGGTACGAGATAGCTCAAGGTGGACTTGCCCGAGCCCGTGGGGCCGACGACCGCGAGGCTGCCGCCGGACGGGACCGTCAGATCGATCCCCCGCAGCGTCTGGCGCCCCTTGTCGTCATAGCTGAAGTCGACGTCCTCGAACCGCACTTCACCGCGGATCGTGTCGAGCTTGACCGGCCGCTCGGGCTCGGTGATGTCGACGGGCAGATCGAGATACTCGAAGATGCGCTGGAAGAGGGCGAGCGACGTCTGCATGTCCACACCGGTGGAGAGCAGGCTCACGGCGGGCCGGAACAGGCCCTGCTGGAGCGAGACGAAGGCGACGAGCGTACCGATGGAGACGGCCGTGCCACCGGCGCCCAGCGCGATGCCCGCGGCCCAGTAGATCAGGGCGGGCATGGCGGCCATCACGATGCCGATCGTCGACATCCGCCACCGGCCCGCCATGTTGGAGCGCACCTCCAGGCCGACCAGCCGCTCGGACTCGTCGGCGAAGGACTTGGTGAGCGAGTCGGCGCGGCCCATCGTGCGGCCGAGCAGGATGCCGCTCACGGAGAGCGATTCGGTGACCGTGGCGGCCATGGTGGCCATCTGGCGCTGGCGGTCCGTGGTGATCTTCTTGCGTTCGCGGCCGACGCGGCGGCTGATCCAGACGAACACCGGCAGCAGAGTCATCGAGACGGCGGTGAGCCGCCAGTCCAGGGCGAGCATCGCGACGACCGAGGCGACGACGGCCGTGAGATTGGAGACCAGGGAGGTCGCGGTGGAGGTGACGGTCGCCTGCATACCGCCGATGTCATTGGCGATACGGGACTGGACCTCGCCGGTCCTGGTCCTGGTGAAGAAGGCGAGCGGCATGCGCTGGAGCCGGTTGTAGACGCCGGTGCGCAGATCGTGCATGACCCGCTGGCCGACCGTGGTCGAGATCAGGGTCTGGAGCACGCCGAAGACGCTGTTGACGACGGCCGTGAGAATCATGCCGAGGGCGAGCAGACTGAGCAGTCCGGTACGGCCCTGCGGAATGGCGGTGTCGAGGATCTCGCGCAGCATGAACGGCGAGGCGACCGTGACCAGCGATGACGCGCCGACGAGCAGCCCGACGATCGCGAGCCGGCCGCGGTAGGGACGGAAGAGGCCGAAGATGCGCCGCAGCTGGGCGGGCGGCTCCGGCTGCCCCGGATCACCGGGGTGGGACGAGGGTGTCCACGTCGAGTGTTCGGGTTTCATGGGCTCCTTCGATGGCAGAGGCGATGGCCGAGGTCTCGTCGAACGAAGGTCCCGACGGACACACGACGGGCGAGACTCGCCGAGCATAGCTCACTGTTACCTATGTTCACAATGACCATAGTCCTGATATTATTCCGCCATGAATACCCCCGACTCCGACGGCCTGCTGGCGGAGCAGCTGCTGCGGCTGACCCGCAGGCTCCACCGCGTCCAGAAGCGGCAGCTGGAGCCGATCGGTATCACCCCCGCCCAGGCCCGGCTGCTGCGTACCGTCTCGTCCTACGACAAGCCGCCCCGGATGGCCGACCTGGCCCAACGTCTCGAAGTGGTGCCCCGGGCCGTGACCTCCCTGGTCGACGGGTTGGAGGCGAGCGGCTCGGTGCGCCGCGCCCCCGATCCGACCAACCGGCGCGTGGTCCGTATCGAGCTGACCGACACCGGCCGGGCCACGCTGCGGGCCCTGCGCGTCGCCCGCCGGTCGGCCGCCGAGGATGTCCTGGCCCCGCTGACCGCCGAGCAGCGCGAGGTCCTCGGCGGACTGCTGTCGACGCTGGTCGACGGCTGCCCCGAGCGTCACCACTGACGCCGGGGCGCGCGGACTCACATGTCCCGGGCGCCCGGCGGAAGCACGGAGGAGCCCAGAAGAGTCCAACAGCCCGTTCCCAAGAGTCCAATCGGACCCTTGCGTATCACCTTGCGCATCGCCCGCGTCGGCGGCCAAGGTCCTTTTCGAGGTTCACGCACCAGCCGCGCACGTCAACTCCCCCCTTGGAGGGTCGATGCACGACGCAGCACCGGAGAACCCCGGCAGGGACGACGCATCCGTCGGTGAGGACGGAGAAGACAGAACCCAAGGAGAGATGAGCCGCCGCTCGGTCCTGCGGACCACGGCGGGTGTGGCGGGCGCCGGGCTCGGCCTCTCCGCTCTCGGCGGCGGCACCGCCGCCGCGGCCGGGCCCGCCACGGCCGCCGGAGCCGCGGACTCCGCCGCGTCCGCCGACTCCGCCGACTCCTCGGCGCCCCCGCGCAAGGGCCGCACCATGGCCGGGGTCCCGTTCGAGCGCCGTACGACGGTACGGGTCGGCATCATCGGCCTCGGCAACCGCGGCGGCAGCATGATCGACCTCTTCCTCGCCGTCCCGGGCGTCCGGGTCGTCGCGCTCTGCGACCCGGTGAAGGCGAAGACGGAGAGCGCCGCCGCGAAGGTGGTACGCGCCGGTCAGCCCGCGCCCGCCGTCTACACCAACGGCGAGCACGACTACGAGAACCTCTGCGCCCGCGGGGATCTCGACTTCGTCTATGTGGCCACGCCCTGGGACTTCCACTTCGAGATGGCCAAGTCGGCGATGCTGAACGGCAAGCACGTCGGGGTGGAGTGTCCGGTCGCCATGCGCCTCGACGAGCTGTGGCAGCTCGTCGATCTCTCCGAACGCACCCGGCGGCACTGCATGCAGCTGGAGAACTGCTGCTACGGCAAGAACGAGATGCGGGTCCTCCGGATGGCCCACGCGGGCAAGTTCGGGGAGCTGTTGCACGGCGCGGGCGCCTACAACCACGATCTGCGCGGTCTGATGTTCGACCCCGACTACTACGAGGGGCCCTGGCGCCGGCTCTGGCACACACGGCTGCGCGGCGATCTCTACCCCAACCACGGCTTCGGCCCGGTCGCCAACTACATGGACCTCAACCGGGGCGACCGCGCGGTCTCCATCACCAGCGTCGGCACGCCCGCGCTCGGGCTCGCCGAGTACCGCGCGGCCCATATGCCGCCCGGCGACCCGAGCTGGAAGGAGACCTACATCGGGAGCGACCGGACGATCAGTCTGGTCAGGACGGCGAAGGGCCGGGTCATCCGGCTGGAGCACGATGTGTCGACGCCACACCCGTACAGCAGGATCAACAGTCTCGGCGGTACCAAAGGTGTGTTCGAGGACTATCCCGAGCGCATCTATATCGAGCCGGACCACACCGATGACGCCTGGGGTGATTTCGGGAAGTACGCGGACTGGGACCACTGGCTCTGGAAGGAGCACGCCAATCCGCCCGGTGGCCATGGCGGGATGGACTACATCATGGTCTTCCGGCTGATGCAATGCGTCCGGCTGGGCCTCGTGCCAGACTTCGACGTGTACGACGCGGCGACCTGGACCGCGCCAGTGCCACTCAGTCACGCGTCGCTCAGGGCGAACGGAGCCCCGCAGCAGATCCCCGACTTCACGCGCGGCGAGTGGCGCAAGGCCCGTGCGGGGATGGACTCCGGCAGACCGGAGGAGTGACCGGGGTGCGGGGGCCGTACGGTACGCACCGTACGGCCCCCGCACCGGCCGGCTCATCCGCCTCCCGGCGTCCCTCCTCGTACCCCGCCCCCTGGCTCGTTCTGGCTCTTTCCCTGGAAAACCCATTGCCCCGGGCACTCCAATAAGGCGAACCTTGCACGGTTTGGGCCACTCCACGAGTCATGGGACATCATGCAGATTCGCGACCTTCCGTATCCCGATCCAGGGGTTCCCGACGCCAGGTCGGGCCCTCGGTTCCTGCTGTGGCTCGGGCGTAACCAGCTGGGCGGACAGATCAAAGCCGTGTGCTGGGGCCTGCTGCACTTCGCGGGCATCGGCGGGCTCTCGGTGGGCGCCGGGCTCGCCGTCCAGGCGGTGATCGACCGCTCCGGCGGCCGGCTCGCGGTCGCCGGGGGCTTCATCGCGCTGTGCGGCGCCGCCATCTCGGTCGGCGACACCATGCTGCACCGCACCGCCGTCACCAACTGGATCGCCGTCGCCGCGCGTGTCCAGCAGCTGCTGGCGCGCAAGACCGCGTACCTCGGCTCGGCGCTGACCCGCCGGGTCGCCGCCGGAGAGGTGGTCGCCGTCTCCACCGGCGACGTCGAGAAGATCGGGTGGTTCGTGGAGGCGCTTTCCCGCTTCCTGTCCGCCTTCATCGCGATCGTGCTGATCTGTATCGGGCTGGTGCTGTATCTGCCGGAGCTGGGGACGCTGGTCGCGATCGGCGTGCCGGTGCTCGCCCTCGCCGTCCTCCCGCTGCTCCCCCGCGCCGCCCAACGCGCCGACATCCAGCGTGAGAAGGCGGGCAAGGCCACCGAACTGGCCTCCGACACCGTCGCAGGACTGCGGGTGCTGCGCGGCATCGGCGGCGAGGAGCTGTTCCTCGGCCGCTACCGCGCCGCGTCCCAGGAGGTGCGCCGGGCCGCCGTGCGCAGCGCCCGCATGTGGTCCCTGATCTCCGCGATCCAGGTACTGCTGCCGGGCATCATGCTGATCTCGGTCATCTGGTACGGAGCCCAGCTCGTGCTGGACGGCAGGATCGAGGTCGGCGGTCTGGTGACCGTCTACAGCGCGGTGACGCTGCTGCTGTTCCCGCTGCGGCACTTTGAAGAGATCGCGATGGCGTACTCCTTCTCCCGGCCCTCCGCGAAGCGCGCGGCGCGGGTGCTCTCGCTGGAGCGGTCCGCGTTCGAGGACGAGCGCGGCCGGCTGGACGACGCACGGCCGACGGGGGATCTGTACGACCCCGTCACCGGTCTGCGCGCCCCGTCCGGGCTGCTGACCGCCGTGGTGTGCGGCGATCCGGACGCGGCGGGGCGGCTCGCCGAGCGCCTCGGGGGCCATGCCGCCGACGAGGAGAAGAACGCGTCCGTGCTGCTCGGCGGGGTGGCGCTGGACGATCTGCCGCTGGACGCGGCGCGGGCCGTCGTCCTCGTACAGGACAAGGACCCGGTCCTGCTGTCCGGGACGCTCACCGAGCTGCTCGACATCCCGGCCTCCGGCGCGGTCGATCCGGAGAAGGCGCTGGCCGCGGCCCAGTGCGGCGACGTACTCGACGCGCTGATCCAGGCGTCCGTGGACGGCAGCGGCGACCCGATGCGGTCCAGGATCACCGAGCGCGGCCGGTCCCTCTCCGGCGGCCAGCGCCAACGGCTGGCGCTGGCCCGTTCACTGGTGACCGACCCGGAGGTGCTGGTGCTCGACGAGCCGACCTCCGCCGTGGACTCGCATACGGAGGCCCGGATCGCGCAGAGCGTGAAGGAGCTGCGGGCCGGCCGTACGACAGTGGTGTTCGCGTCCTCACCGCTGCTGCTCGACCACGCGGACCGCGTGGTGTTCATCCATGAGGGCCAGGTCTCCGCGGTCGGTCTCCACCGCGAGTTGCTGCGGAGCGAGCCCGGTTACCGGGCGGTCGTCACCCGCGAGACCGAGGACGAGCACAGCGAACAGAGAAAGATCATGACGCCGGCGTCGGTGCCGGCACGGGAAGAGATCGAGGAATCAGCATGATCGGCGTGGCCCCTCCGGCGTACGACCCGGCGGCGCCGGAGTCGGCGACGACCCTGCCCGTCGGGACGCCGGCGACCGTACGCGCCTATGTCGGCGAGCTGCTGCGGCGTCACCGCACCCCGTTCATCCTGCTGATCACGGTCAACACGGTTTCCGTGATCGCCTCGATGGTCGGTCCCTATCTGCTCGGCGACATCGTCGAGAAGCTCTCCGACGGCGCGCGTGAGCTGCAGCTGGAGCGCACCGCCGCGCTGTTCGCGATAGCGCTGGTCGTCCAGACCGTCTTCGTACGGATGATGCGGCTGCGCGCGGCGATGCTCGGCGAGGAGATGCTCGCGGATCTGCGGGAGGACTTCCTCGTCAGATCCGTCGGGCTGCCGCCCGGTGTGCTGGAACGGGCGGGGACCGGCGATCTGCTGTCCCGGATCACCACCGACATCGACCGGCTGGCGAACGCGATGCGCGAGGCCGTGCCCCAGCTCGCGATCGGCCTCGTCTGGGTGGCGCTGCTGCTCGGCGCGCTGACCGTGACCGCGCCGCCGCTGGCGCTCGCGGTGCTGCTGGCGGTGCCGCTGCTGGTCGTCGGCTGCCGCTGGTACTTCAGGCGCGCGCCCTCCGCCTACCGTTCGGAGGCCGCCGGATACGCGGCCGTCGCGGCCGTGCTCGCCGAGACGGTGGACGCGGGACGGACGGTGGAGGCGCACCGCCTCGGCAGGCGCCGGGTGGAGCTGTCGGAACGGCGGATCAAGGAGTGGACGGCCTGGGAGAGGTACACGCTCTGGCTGCGGTCGGTGCTGTTCCCCGCCATCAACGTCACCCATACGACGATCTTCCTGGCCGTGCTGGTGATCGGCGGGTCCTTCGCCCTCCAGGGCTGGATCACCGTCGGCCAGCTGACCACGGGCGCGCTGCTCGCCCAGATGCTGGTGGAACCAGTCGGCATCATCCTGCGCTGGTACGACGAACTCCAGGTCGCGCAGGTCTCCATCGCCCGGCTGGTGGGGGTACGGGACATGGAGCCGGACGCGGGCGACGCTTCGGTCGTCCCCGACGGGCGCGATGTCAACGCCGACAAGGTGCACTTCGGCTACCGCGAGGGCGTCGACGTACTGCACCGGGTGACGCTGAACGTCAGTCCGGGCACCCGGCTCGCACTGGTCGGTCCGTCCGGCGCCGGCAAGTCGACGCTGGGCCGGCTGCTCGCGGGCATCTACGGTCCGCGTACGGGCCGGATCACCCTGGGCAGCGCGGAGCTGTCCAAGATGCCCGCCGAGCGGGTACGGGAGCATGTCGCCCTGGTCAACCAGGAGCACCATGTGTTCGTGGGCGCGCTGCGCGACAATCTGCTGCTGGCGCGCACGGGCGCGCAGGACTCCGAGCTGTGGGCGGCGCTGGCGGCGGTCGACGCGGAGGACTGGGCGCGGGCGCTGGACAAGGGCCTGGACACCGAGGTCGGTTCCGGCGGTACGGCACTGACACCCGCCCAGGCCCAGCAGATCGCGCTGGCCCGGCTGGTACTCGCGGACCCGCACACGCTGGTGCTCGACGAGGCGACCTCGCTGCTGGACCCGCGCGCCGCCCGGCATCTGGAACGTTCGCTGGCCCGCGTCCTGGACGGCCGTACGGTCGTGGCGATCGCCCACCGGCTGCACACCGCGCATGACGCGGATGTGATCGCGGTGGTCGAGGACGGCCGGATCAGCGAACTGGGCAGCCATGACGAGCTGGTGGCCGTGGACGGCGCGTACGCCGCGCTGTGGCGTTCCTGGCACGGCTGACGGAGCGCGGCGGCGGTCCCGTACAAGGCCCGTACGAGCCGGTACGGGACCGCCCCGCCGACGCGCCCGACGCGCCCCGCCGCGTCAGATCAGATTGAGGGCGGACGCGCCGCCGACCCCGCCCAGCAGCATGAACACCGGCATCAGCACCTTCAGCTCCACCCAGCTGCCGGCCCGGAACCGCATCGCCTTCGGCGGGCCTATCGGGTACCAGCGCTTGCGGCCCAGCGGGATGGGCCAGAGGATCGGGCAGCCCGAGACCGTCAGCGCGTCCCCGATGTCATGCACCAGCGCGCCCAGGACGATCGGCAGACCGAGCCAGAGGTACTCCTGCCCCGGCGCGGTGAAGAGCCAGTCCGCGCCGTTGCCCGGCTGGTCCAGGACGCCCGCGAGGAGCCAGGCGCTGGTGGCGCCGAGCAGCCAGACCAGGACATCGCTGGAGACCCGGGCGGCCCGCCACAGCAGGCCCTCCACCGCGAGCACCAGATGGACGAAGAGGATCGCCAGCACCCCCCAGCGCCCGGCGGTGATCGCGATCAGCGAGGCACCGCCGCCGATCAGGACCGCCCACAGCCAGGTGTGGGTCAGGGTGCGGTGGCCGCCGGTCCTGCGGGGGTCTCCCGGCTTCCTGGTCGCCTTGTAAACAGCGAAGGACAGCTTGTCGACGATCTCGCAGAGCGCCTTGGACACCGGTCCGAACGCCCGGGATATCGTCGCGGCCTTGTGGTCGAGGTCGGGGGCGAGCGCGGCGCCGGCGGTGATCAGCGCGCCGACCACCAGGACGGGCCATGGCATGGTGTGGCCGGCGGCTGCCGCGGCGGCGCCCACCCCCAGCCAGGCCGCTGCCCCTGACAGAGAGTGTGCCGGTCCCATCATGGTCGTACCCGTCCCCGTGCGATCGTGGTGAAGGCCAGTGTGTCCAAGCCCAGTTGACGGGTCAGCGTATCGTCCGTGATCTTCGGCCCGGCGTCCGGTTCCCTGATCGGGACGGAAGGCAGGCAAGATGGGGGGGTGACCCTTATCGATCAGCTGCCGCCGGATGCCGACCCCGATGCCCTCTTCGAGGCTTTCTCCTCCTGGGCCGAGGGCCAGGGCATCACGCTCTATCCGGCTCAGGAGGAGGCGCTGATCGAGGTGGTCTCCGGGGCCAATGTGATTCTGTCCACCCCCACCGGCTCCGGAAAGAGCCTGGTCGCGGCGGGTGCGCACTTCACGGCGCTGGCGCAGGACAAGGTCACCTTCTACACCGCGCCGATCAAGGCGCTGGTGTCGGAGAAGTTCTTCGACCTGTGCAAGCTCTTCGGCACGGAGAACGTCGGCATGCTGACCGGCGACGCCTCCGTCAACGCCGACGCCCCGGTGATCTGCTGTACGGCCGAGGTGCTGGCCTCCATCGCGCTGCGCGACGGCAAGCACGCCGATATCGGCCAGGTGGTGATGGACGAGTTCCACTTCTACGCCGAACCGGACCGTGGCTGGGCCTGGCAGATCCCGATCCTGGAGCTGCCGCAGGCGCAGTTCATCCTGATGTCGGCGACGCTCGGTGATGTCTCCCGCTTCGAGGAGGACCTGACCCGTCGCACGGGCCGGCCGACGTCCGTCGTACGGTCCGCGACCCGGCCGGTCCCGCTGTCGTACGAGTACCGCCGCACCCCGATCACCGAGACGCTGACCGAGCTGCTGGAGACCCGGCAGGCACCCGTCTATATCGTGCACTTCACACAGGCCGCCGCCGTCGAGCGGGCGCAGTCGCTGATGAGCATCAATATGTGCACGCGTGAGGAGAAGGACCGGATCGCCGATCTGATCGGCAACTTCCGTTTCACCACCAAGTTCGGCCGTAATCTCTCCCGTTATGTTCGCCATGGCATCGGGGTGCACCACGCGGGCATGCTGCCCAAGTACCGGCGGCTGGTGGAGAAGCTCGCCCAGGCCGGTCTGCTGAAGGTCATCTGCGGTACGGACACGCTGGGGGTCGGTGTCAACGTCCCCATCCGTACGGTGCTGTTCACCGCGCTCACCAAGTACGACGGCAATCGCGTCCGCACCCTGCGCGCCCGGGAGTTCCACCAGATCGCGGGCCGGGCGGGGCGGGCCGGATTCGACACGGCGGGGCTGGTCGTCGCGCAGGCGCCGGAGCATGTCGTGGAGAACGAGAAGGCGCTGGCGAAGGCGGGCGACGACCCGAAGAAGCGCCGCAAGGTGGTGCGGAAGAAGGCCCCCGAGGGCTTCGTGGCCTGGTCGGACACCACGTTCGAGAAGCTCATCGGCTCCGATCCCGAGCCGCTGACCTCCCGCTTCCGGGTCACCCACACCATGCTGCTGTCGGTCATCGCGCGGCCGGGCAACGCCTTCGAGGCGATGCGCCGGCTGCTGGAGGACAACCACGAGCCGCGCAGGCAGCAGCTGCGGCACATCAGGCGGGCCATCGCCATCTACCGCTCGCTGCTGGACGGCGGGGTGGTGGAGCGGCTGGCGACCCCGGACGCCGAGGGCCGGATCGTCCGGCTCACCGTCGATCTCCAGCAGGACTTCGCGCTCAACCAGCCGCTCTCCACCTTCGCGCTGGCCTCGTTCGAGCTGCTGGACCCCGAATCGCCCTCGTACGCCCTGGACATGGTCTCCGTCGTCGAGTCCACGCTCGACGATCCGCGGCAGATCCTCGCCGCGCAGCAGAACAAGGCGCGCGGCGAGGCGGTCGGCGCGATGAAGGCGGACGGGATCGAGTACGAGGAGCGGATGGAGCGGCTCCAGGAGGTCACGTACCCCAAGCCGCTCGAAGAGCTGCTGGTGCACGCGTACAACACGTACCGCACGAGCCATCCATGGGTCGGTGACCACCCGGTCTCGCCGAAGTCCGTGATCCGTGACATGTACGAACGGGCGCTGTCCTTCACCGAGTTCACGTCCCACTACGAGCTGGCGCGTACCGAGGGCATTGTGCTGCGCTATCTCGCGGGCGCGTACAAGGCTCTGGAACACACCATTCCGGACGATCTCAAGTCGGAGGATCTGGAGGATCTCACGGCCTGGCTCGGCGAGATGGTCCGGCAGGTCGACTCCAGTCTGCTCGACGAGTGGGAGCAGCTGGCCAACCCCGAGGTGGAGACCGCCGAGCAGGCGCAGGAGAAGGCCGACCAGGTCAGGCCGGTCACGGCCAATGCCCGCGCCTTCCGGGTCCTCGTGCGCAACGCGATGTTCCGCCGGGTCGAGCTGGCCGCGCTGGACCATGTGCGCGAACTGGGCGAGCTGGACGCCGAGTCGGGCTGGGACGAGGAGGCGTGGGGCGAGGCGATGGACGCGTACTGGGACGAGTACGAGGACCTGGGCACCGGTCCCGACGCCCGCGGGCCGAAGCTGCTCGCCATCGAGGAGGACCCGGCGCACGGCCTGTGGCGGGTCCGGCAGACCTTCGCCGACCCGAACGGCGACCATGACTGGGGCATCAGCGCGGAGGTCGACCTCGCGGCCTCCGACGAGGAGGGGCTCGCGGTGGTGCGGGTCACGTCCGTGGGCCAGCTCTGAGATACGCACAGCACCGAGAACGGGAGAACACAGCGCCATGACAAACCCCGCCGAGAGACTGGTCGATCTGCTCGACCTGGAGCGGATCGAGGTCGACATCTTCCGCGGGCGCAGCCCCCAGGAGTCCCTGCAACGGGTCTTCGGCGGGCAGGTGGCGGGCCAGGCGCTGGTGGCGGCCGGCCGGACCACGGACGGGGACCGCCCGGTCAACTCGCTGCACGCGTACTTCCTGCGGCCGGGCCGCCCGGGTGTCCCGATCGTCTATCAGGTCGAACGGATCAGGGACGGCCGGTCGTTCACCACACGCCGGGTGACGGCCGTTCAGCAGGGCCGTACGATCTTCAATCTGACGGCCTCCTTCCACCGCCCCGAGGAGGGCGGCTTCGAGCACCAGCTGCCGCCCCGGCTGGACTTCCCCGACCCCGAGTCGCTGCCCACGGTCTCGGAGGAGGTACGGGAACATCTGGGCCAACTCCCCGAGCCGCTGGAGCGGATGGCCCGGCGCCAGCCCTTCGATATCCGGTACGTGGAGCGGCTGCGCTGGACACGCGAGGAGATCAAGGACGCGGACGCGCGCAGCGCGGTCTGGATGCGCGCGGTGGGCCCGCTGGGCGACGACCCGCTGGTGCACACCTGCGCGCTGACGTACGCGAGCGATATGACACTGCTGGACGCGGTGCGCATCCCGGTGGAGCCGCTGTGGGGCCCGCGGGGCTTCGACATGGCGTCGCTGGACCACGCGATGTGGTTCCACCGTCCGTTCCGGGCGGACGAGTGGTTCCTGTACGACCAGGAGTCACCGATCGCGACGGGCGGCCGGGGGCTGGCCCGGGGGCGTATCTACGACCGCGAGGGGAAGCTGCTGGTGTCGGTGGTGCAGGAGGGGCTGTTCCGCCGCCACGACGCGCGGGGATAGTGCCCGGGGCGGAGAAGACCCCTCAGATCCCCGGGAGCGGGTCCTGATCCGCCTCGCGCCGCCGGGTTCTGATGTCCGGCGCGGGCGGATGGAGTTTGGCGTCACAGGCGGGCCCGAGGCCGGTACGGCGCGACGCCGTACCGGTGAGCGGCCTGCCGCACATCCCGCACCGGACCGTCCGGTGCGTGGGGTCGTCCGGTTCCGTGCCGGGCAGCCGGTCGTCGTGGAGCTCTGAGGGGCGTGGTGATTCCTGCACGGTCCCAGCTGTATCAGCCCTGCCCGCCGGGTTGGTCGTCCGCGGGTCCACAATGAGCCGAGAACACCGGATACCGAGGAGATCTTGATGACTCTGTACGACATCCCGCTGAACACGCTGACCGGTGAGCCCACCTCCCTGGCCGCGTACGAGGGCAAGGCCGTGCTGGTGGTGAACGTCGCCTCCAAGTGCGGTCTCACCCCGCAGTACGCGGGTCTGGAGCGGCTCCAGCAGCAGTACGGCGACCGGGGCTTCACGGTCCTCGGCGTGCCGTGCAACCAGTTCGCGGGCCAGGAGCCCGGCACCGCCGAGGAGATCGGTACGTTCTGCTCGGCGACGTACGGGGTGACGTTCCCGCTGCTGGAGAAGACGGACGTGAACGGGGAGACCCGGCACGCGCTGTACACGGAGCTGACGAAGACGGCCGACTCCGAGGGCGAGGCCGGCGATGTCCAGTGGAACTTCGAGAAGTTCCTGATCTCCCCCAAGGGCGAGGTCGTCGGCCGCATCCGGCCGCGCACGGAGCCGGAGGCACCGGAGGTCGTGGCGGCGATCGAGGCGCTGCTGCCGGCCTGATCCGGGACCGCCGAGCGGCCCGCCCTTGGTCGCGCGGGCCCCTCGGCGGCGCGCGGCGTCAGCGGATCGGCATCCCCGACAGTGCCCGGGCGATCACCAGGCGCTGGATCTCGCTCGTTCCTTCGAAGATCGTGTAAATCGCGGCGTCCCGGTGCATCCGCTCCACCGGGTACTCGCGGGTGAAGCCGTTGCCACCGAGTATCTGTACGGCCTGCGCGGTGACCTTCTTCGCCGTCTCGCTCGCGTACAGCTTGGACATGGACCCCTCGGCCGAGGTGAACGGCTTGCCCGTGGCCGCCATCCAGGAGGCCCGCCACACCAGCAGCCGGGAGGC
This sequence comes from Streptomyces sp. NPDC051662, assembly GCF_040681655.1. Lineage (NCBI taxonomy): Bacteria > Bacillati > Actinomycetota > Actinomycetes > Kitasatosporales > Streptomycetaceae > Streptomyces > Streptomyces sp. NPDC051662. The sequence continues at coordinate 224,640 of NZ_JBFAZD010000013.1, read as the reverse complement.
GTCGATCCGGGTGCGCATATCGGCCAACTGGAAGGCTATGCCCTGGTTGTCGATGATCGGGCGGCCGAACTGGCTACGGGTCCTCGCGTAGTCGAGGGCGACCTCGTACGCCGCGCGCGCGGTGCCCACCGCCATCGCGCCGACCGCCGGGCGTGAGGCCTCGAAGGTGGCCATCGCCGCGTTCCTCACCCGTTCACCGCCGGACGCGGCCCGCTCCCGGGCCCGCGCCAGCCGCTCGTCGAGCTTCTCCTTGCCGCCGAGCAGACAGTGGCCCGGGATCCTGACGTCCTCCAGGACCACCTCGGCGGTGTGGGAGGCGCGGATGCCGTGCTTCTTGAACTTCTGGCCCTGGGAGAGGCCGGGGGTGCCCGGCGGGATGATGAAGGAGGCATGGCCCTTGGAGCCCAGGTCGCCGTCGACGACGGCGACCACCACATGGACATGGGCGATCCCGCCGTTGGTCGCCCAGGTCTTGGTGCCGTTGAGCACCCACTCGTCCTTCGCCCCGTCGTACACGGCGCGGGTGCGCATCGCGGCCACGTCGGAGCCCGCGTCGGGTTCGGAGGAGCAGAAGGCGGCGACCTTCACATCGTCCGCGTCGCCGTACATCTGCGGGATCCAGGTGCCGATCTGCTCCTCGGTACCGTTGGCGAGGACGCCGACGGCCGCCAGGCCCGTCCCGACGATCGACAGGGCGATGCCCGCGTCACCCCAGAACAGCTCCTCCATCGCCATCGGGATACCGAGGCCCGTGGGGTCGAAGAACTGCTGGGCGTAGAAGTCCAGGGAGTAGATGCCGACCTTGGCCGCTTCCTGGATGACCGGCCACGGCGTCTCCTCACGCTCGTCCCACTCCGCGGCGGCCGGGCGGATGACATCCGCGGCGAAGCCGTGGAGCCAGTCGCGTATCTGCTTCTGGTCGTCGTTGAGATCGAGCGTGAACTCGGCCATGTTCCCCTCCAGCACTGCGCGACCGCTGAGCCGTCACCGTTGTTACCTGCGGTAACCTTAGCCTGTTACCCGTACGTGGGAAATGTCAACGGGCCACGGCCTGATCAGCGTCGATGGCGGGCAGGGTGTTACGTTGCCGGGGCGTCAGGCAATCGCAGGGGCGGGGAGACAGACCTATGGAGACCACACAGCAGGCCGAGCAGCAGCGGTCGGCGCGGGCGCGACGGCGCCAGCTTCTGGAGGCCGCGGACCGAGTGGTGCTCAGGGACGGCCCGCAGGCGTCCATGAACGCCATCGCCGCCGAGGCGGGCATCACCAAGCCCATTCTCTACCGTCACTTCGGCGACAAGGGCGGTCTCTACCGCGCGCTCGCCAAGCGCCACACCGACGCCCTGCTCGACGCCCTGCGCACCGCGCTCGACGCCCCCGCCGAGCGGCGCCGGCGGGTCGAGGCCACGCTCGACACCTATCTCGCGGCGATCGAGGCGCGCCCCCAGGTCTACCGGTTCCTGATGCATCCGGCCGAGGACGCGCACCTGCCCGAGCAGGGCTTCGACGTCGGCCGCCACTCCGCGCCGCTGCTGCGCCGTCTCGGCGAGGAACTCGCCAAGGTCATAGAGGAGCGGGTCGACCTCGGCCCCGACAGCGCGCAGCTCTCCCGGGTCTGGGGTCATGGCATCGTCGGCATGATGCACGGCGCCGGCGACTGGTGGCTCGGGGAACGGCCCTGCTCACGGGAGCAGTTGGTACGCAGCCTGGCGGATCTGCTGTGGGGGCGGCTGGCGGATGTGAGCGACCGCGCGGGCGGCCCCGGCTTCTGAGGAACCGCGAGGAACCGCGAGGGCGCACCGGCGAGCGACCGGCGCACCCGCGAGCGACCGCACGGGGAACGCGCCCGCGCCCCGCGCGCACCCCGCACGCCGGGCCCCGGGTGCGCTCACGCGCTACGACCCGGTGGCCCAGGGCGCCTTGCGCGCGGCCCGCAGCACCTTCGCCCGCCGCCACCCGGAGAGCCGGTCGGGATAGACCCGACCCTCCAGATGGTCGCTCTCGTGCTGGAGACAGCGCGCGAAGAACCCCGAGCCCTCGATCCGCACCGGCGCGCCGTCCCGGGTGACGCCCTCGGCCACGGCGTGGTCGTACCGCTCCGTACCGGCCTCAAGGCCCGGCAGCGAGAGACAGCCCTCGGGGCCGCGCAGCGTGATCCCGTCCGCCTCGGTCAATCGCGGGTTGACGAGGTGTCCGAGATGGCGGACGTCCTCGTCGTCCGGGCAGTCGAAGACGAACACCCGGAGAGGTACGCCGATCTGGTTGGCGGCGAGCCCGACCCCCCGGGCGGCGTACATCGTCGCGAAGAGATCCTCGATCAGTTCCGCGAGCGCGGGACCGAAGTCGGTGACGGGCTCGCAGGGGGTGTGAAGCACGGGATCACCGAGCATTCGCATGGCTCGTACTCGCCCGGTACTGCCGGGGATCGGACGGTTTCGCATGACGGTCAGGGTACGGTCCGTGGTATCCCCCGCCTTCTGCCCGGTGCCGCGGTTCGGGCCCCTGGCCGGATCTCGATAGGCTGACCCACGGACCGACGCAAGGAGGATCAAGGCGATGTCAGGCAACACGGACCCGCTGACGCCGCGGGCCAAGCTGGCCGTGACGGCGGGCAGGGCCGCGGCAGCGGTGTCGCGCGCCGCGGGCCGCGGCAGCGGATCGGTGATCGGCGGGAAGGTCGCGCTCAGACTCGACCCCGATCTGCTCGGACGGCTGGCGCAGCATCTCGACGTCATCCTCGTGTCGGCGACCAACGGCAAGACCACCACGACACGGCTGATCGCGGAGGCTCTGCGGGCCGCGGGGCCCGTGGTCTCCAACGCTCTCGGCGCCAATATGCCGGCCGGTATCACCTCGGCCCTCGCGGGCGGTTCCGACGCCAAGTACGGCGTGATCGAGGTCGACGAGAAGTACCTCGCCGGCGTCGCACGGGACACGACGCCCAAGGCGATCGCCCTGCTCAATCTCTCCCGCGACCAGCTCGACCGCGCCGCGGAGACCCGGATGCTCGCCGAGAAGTGGCGCGAGGGCCTGGCCGGTACGAAGGCCGTCGTCATCGCCAACGCCGACGACCCGCTGATCGTCTGGGCCGCCTCCTCCTCGCCCAATGTGGTCTGGGTCGCGGCGGGACAGGAGTGGAAGGACGACGCCTGGTCCTGCCCCGCCTGCGGCGGTGTGATGCAGCGCCCCGGCGACGACTGGTTCTGCGGTGACTGCGGATTCCGCAGGCCGCCCCCCAGCTGGGCGCTGCACGGCGACCATGTCCTCGACCCGCACGGCTCCGCCTGGCCGATCCACCTCCAGCTGCCCGGCCGCGCGAACAAGGCGAACGCCGCCACCTCCGCCGCCGTCGCGGCGACCTTCGGAGTGCCGCCGCAGGTGGCGCTTGAGCGGATGTACCAGGTGCAGGCCGTGGCCGGCCGGTACGACGTGGTGTCGTTCCTCGGCCGCGATCTGCGGCTGCTGCTCGCGAAGAACCCCGCGGGCTGGCTGGAGACCTTCTCCCTCATCGATCCGCCGCCGACCCCGGTGATCCTCGCCGTCAACGCCCGTGGCGCGGACGGCACGGACACCTCCTGGCTGTGGGACGTCGACTACACCCGGCTGGCCGGCCATCCGATCTTCGTCATCGGGGACCGGAAGCTGGACCTCGCGGTACGCCTCGAAGTCGCCGGTCTCGACTTCCGTGTGTGTGAGACCCCGGACGAGGCCGTGCAGATGGCGCCGCCCGGACGGATCGAGGCGATCGCGAACTACACCTCGTTCCAGGACCTGCGCCGCCGTGTCGGCAACTGACCCGGCACCGGCAAACCAGCCCCCTCGGAACCATGAAGGACGAGCGAGAATGAGCGACAGCAGCCTGCGCCTGGTGTGGATCTACCCCGACCTGCTGAGCACCTACGGGGACCAGGGCAACGCCCTGGTGGTGGAGCGCCGGGCCCGCCAGCGCCGTCTGAACGTCACCCGTGTCGATGTACGCAGCGACCAGCCGGTGCCGACCTCGGGCGACATCTATCTGATCGGCGGCGGTGAGGACCGGCCCCAGCGGCTGGCCGCGGAGCGGCTGCGCCGCGACGGCGGGCTCAGCCGGGCCGTCTCGAACGGCGCGATCGTGTTCTCGGTCTGTGCGGGCTACCAGATCCTCGGGCACGAGTTCGTCAACGATCTGGGCGAGCGCGAGGCCGGCCTCGGGCTGCTCGATGTGGTCTCCACCCGCGGCGAGGGCGAGCGGTGCGTCGGTGACGTACTGGCCGACATCGACCCGCAGCTGAATCTGCCGCAGCTGACGGGGTTCGAGAATCACCAGGGCATCACGCACCTGGGTCCGACGGCCCGGCCGTTCGCGCGGGTACGGCTCGGCCGCGGCAACGGCACCGGCGACGGCACGGAGGGCGCGTACAACGGGACCGTCTTCGGCACGTACATGCACGGTCCTGTGATGGCCCGCAATCCGCAGATCGCGGACCTGCTGCTGAAGCTGGCCCTCGATGTGAACGCGCTGCCGCCGACGGACGACCGCTGGTACGAGGCGCTGCGCGCCGAGCGGGTCGCCGCCGCGATCCAGCCCGCCTGACGCCGTTCTCCGCGGTCTCCGGCACCCCGCCCCCGGGCGGGGCCGCCGGCGGGTCCTGTCCAGCAGGCGGACGCCGGGTTTCGGTCCCGCCACCGCCCGCCGGTAGGGTGGCGGCGACCTGGTCGGACGATGGGGTCCGGCCGTCGGCCCACGAAGCGAAGGTATTGCGGGCAATGCGAATTGGTGTGCTCACCTCAGGCGGCGACTGCCCCGGCCTCAACGCCGTGATCAGGTCCGTCGTACACCGCGCCGTCGTCGACCACGGCGACGAGGTGATCGGCTTCCACGACGGCTGGAAAGGCCTCCTGGAATGCGACTACCGCAAGCTCGATCTGGACGCGGTCGCCGGCATCCTCGCCCGCGGCGGCACGATCCTGGGCTCGTCCCGGGTGCAGCCCGCGCATCTGCGGGACGGCGTGGAGCGCGCCCGGGGTCATGTGGCCGACCTGGGTATCGACGCGATCATCCCGATCGGCGGTGAGGGCACCCTCAAGGCCGCCCATCTGCTCTCCGAGGCCGGACTGCCGATCGTCGGCGTACCGAAGACCATCGACAACGACATCTCCTCGACCGATGTGACCTTCGGCTTCGACACGGCCGTCGGGGTCGCCACCGAGGCGCTCGACCGGCTGAAGACCACCGCCGAGTCCCACCAGCGTGTGCTGATCGTCGAGGTCATGGGCCGGCACACCGGCTGGATCGCGCTGCACTCCGGGATGGCCGCGGGCGCCCACGCCATCGTCGTGCCCGAGCGGCCCTTCGACATCGGCGAGTTGACCGAGCTGGTCGGCAAGCGCTTCTCGGCGGGCAAGCGGTTCGCGATCGTGGTGGTCGCGGAGGGCGCCAAGCCGCGCGAGGGCTCGATGGAGTTCGACGTGGGCGGCAAGGACATCTACGGCCACGAGCGCTTCGCGGGTGTGGCCAGGCAGCTCTCGATCGAGCTGGAGGAGCGGCTCGGCAAGGAGGCCAGGCCGGTGATACTCGGCCATGTCCAGCGCGGTGGCACCCCCACGGCGTACGACCGGGTGCTGGCCACCCGCTTCGGCTGGCACGCCGTCGAGGCCGCGCACCGCGGCGAGTTCGGGATGCTGACCGCGCTGCGCGGCACGGACATCGTGATGGTGCCGCTGGGCGAGGCCGTCGAGACGCTCAAGACGGTGCCCGCCGAGCGGTACGCCGAGGCGGAGTGCGTGCTCTGACTCCGACCGACGGTTGAACCGCGGTGGTACCGCGCGCTAACCACGGTGGAACCGCCCCCGGTCGCGGCCGCGACCGGGGGCGGTTCTAGTCTGGTGCGGACAATCGACACGAATCCGGGAGCGGACGGATGGATCACAGCGGGCACGGCATGACCATGGATCTGCCGCCGTTCACGCTGGGACGGGCACTGGAGTTCTCCCCGGACCTTTTCTTCCTGATCGGCTGTCTGCTGGGACTGGTCCTGTACGGCTGGGGCGTACTGCGGCTCCGGCGGCGCGGTGACAGCTGGCCGGTGGGCCGCACCGTCGCGTTCGTCCTCGGCGTACTGACCGTGGCGCTGGTGATGTGCACCAAGCTGAACGACTACGGCATGGTCATGTTCAGCGTGCATATGGTCCAGCACATGATCATCAGCATGGTCTCGCCGATCCTGCTGCTGCTCGGCGCCCCGGTGACGCTGGCGCTGCGCGCGCTGCCGGTCGCGGGACGCGGCCACAAGGGTCCGCGCGAGCTGCTGCTGGCCGTGCTGCACAGCCGCTACGTACGGATCGTCACGCACCCGGCCTTCACCATCCCGCTCTTCATCGCGAGCCTGTACGGGCTGTACTTCACGCCCCTCTTCGACTTCCTGATGGAGTCCAAGACCGGGCACATCGCGATGATGGTGCACTTCCTCGCGGTCGGGCTGGTGTTCTTCTGGCCGATCATGGGCATCGACCCGGGCCCGCACCGGCCCGGTTATGTGATGCGGATGCTGGAGCTCTTCGCCGGCATGCCGTTCCACGCGTTCTTCGGGATCGCGCTGATGATGGCGAGCGAGCCGATGGTGGCCGCGTACCGCGATCCCCCGGCCTCGCTCGGGATCGACGCGCTGACCGATCAGAACGCGGCGGGCGGTATCGCCTGGGCGTTCAGCGAGATCCCGTCGGTGCTGGTCCTGATCGCGCTGGTCTACCAGTGGTACCGCTCGGAGCAGCGGCAGGCGAAGCGCTCGGACCGGGCCGCCGACCGGGACGGTGACAAGGAACTCGCCGCGTACAACGCCTATCTGGCCTCACTCCAGGCCCGGGGGCAGTAGCGCGAACCCCTGGTCCCGGGCGACGATGGGCGTCATGGCCCCGGCCTGGAGGAGGGCGCACATGTCCGGATCCACCAAGACTATGGGTGTGGTGACCGTCGGCGCGCTGGTCGTCGTGACGGGCTATACCGCGGCGCTCGGCAGCAACGGCTGGCTGTGGTTCGGCTGGGTGGTGCTGGCGCTGATCACGATCGCCATGGCGGCCTCTCGCGGGCACTGAACCCGCCGCGTCGCGGGAATCCATATCGCGCAACCCTTGGGTTGCACTATTGAGGGAGTAGTGCAACCATCAAGTTGCACGTTGGTTCCGAGCAGCGGAAGGTTCCCCTCATGTCCACATCCGATGACCGCATCGAACGGGAGATCACCATCGCGGCGCCCATGGAGCGCGTCTGGGCGGTGCTGACAGAACCCGAGCATGTCGGGCAGTGGTTCGGCCAGGGGCAGCCCGCCCCCATCGACCTGCGGCCGGGCGGCATCATGCACCTGGACCACGGCCAGTACGGCCAGTTCCCGACGACGATCGTGAAGGTCGACCCACCGCACTACTTCTCGTACCGCTGGGCGAGCGCGTACCCCGGGCAGGTGGCCGGCGAGGGCAACTCGACCCTCGTGGAGTTCACGCTCACCCCGGAGGGCGACGGGACCAGGCTGCGTGTGGTCGAGACCGGCTTCGCCGATATCGTGATCCCGGAGGACAGGAAGGACGTCGCCTCGAAGAAGAGCCACACGGAAGGCTGGACGGACATGGTCGTCAATATCCGGGATTACGTGGAGCGACTCGACGCATGACGGCAGAAGCCGACCAGGACACCGTGGCGGAGGTCCTGACCGCGCTGGCGGATCCGACCAGGCGCCGGATACTCGACGCCCTCGCCGCGCACGGCGAGGCGACCGCCACGGTCCTGGCCGGGGAACTGCCGGTCAGCCGCCAGGCGATCGTCAAACACCTCGCGGTCCTCGACCGGGCCGGTCTGGTCGCCTCGCACCGGGCGGGCCGCGAGGCGCGATACGCGGTGCGCCCCGCGCGGCTCAGTGTCACCGCCCGGTGGATGGACCGGGTCGCCGCCGACTGGGACTCCCGGCTCACGGCGATCAAGCGTCTCGCCGAGGACGCTTCCGCCGAGGACGCTTCCGCAGACAGAACCCCGGACCGGTCCTAGGTTCCTGGACCGGTCCGGGGCCCTGTCCCGGGCCCCATCCGGGGCCCAGTGGATCCGGGGTCAGCTGGATTCGGGGTCACTCGCCTCCGGGGTCACTTGGATTCGGTGACGCGGAGCGCCGGCTTCCGGCTCACGCCGGGGGTCACGCCCGCCTCCTTGGCGCCGGCCGCGGAGCCCTTGAGCGAGTTCAGGATGGCCATGCCCTGGCCCACCAGACCCGCCGCCATGTCGTTGACGCCGTCGGTGCCGTTCAGGACGGTCAGGTTCGCACCCGATATGCCCCGGGCTGCCGCGTCGGCCAGCGTCGGCAGGTTCTCCACGATGCGGTTGGCCGCGATGAGTTCCTGGTTGCCGTCCTTCAGGGACGCGGCGCGAGCGGTGTTCGCGTCGGCCTGGGCCTGGGCGAGCGCACGCTCGCTGTAGGCGTTTCCGTCCGCCTCGAACTTCGCCCGGTCCCGGCCCGCTTCCGCGAGTGTCCGCTGCCGGTACGCCTCGGCGTCCGCCGGGCGCCGGACCTCGGCCTCCAGCCGCTGCGCGGCCAGTCGCGCCTGACGCTCCGCCAGGGCCGTCTGCTGCTCGATGGTGTCCTGCGAGGCCCTGGCCTCTGCCAGTGGTCCCGCCTGCGCGGCGCGCGCGTTGACCTGCTCGGTCTCGGCGAGGAAGCCGGCCCGTTTGATCGCGGTGTCCCGTTCGTACTCGGCCTTGAGCGCGGCGGCCTGCTGCTCGCGTTCTGAGGCTTCCTGGTCCGCCTTGGCCTGGGCGATACGCGCCTGGCTGGCGACGGCGGCGGCGTGCGGGGCCGCGAGGTTGTTGATGTAGCCGGTCGCGTCCTCGATCTCCTGGATCTGGAGCGCGTCCACCACGATGCCGAGCTTCTCCATCTCGCTGTGGCTGCCCTGCTTGACCTCCTGGGCCACCCGGTCGCGCTCGCGGATGATCTGCTCCACGGTCAGTCCGCCGACGATGGAGCGCAGGTGACCGGCGAAGATCCGGCCGACCAGCTCTTCCATGTGTTCCTGCTCCGTCAGGAAGCGCCGGGCCGCGTTGGCGATCGACACCGCGTCGTCGCCGACCTTGAACACGGATACCGCCCGGACCTTGAGCCGGATGCCCTGCTGGGTCACACAGTCCTCGACGATCTCCGCCTCGCGCAGCGCGAGCGACAGCATGCGGGCCTTCTGTTTGATGGGCATCACGAAGCTGCCGTGCCCGGTGACGATCCGGAACTGTGTGTCCTGTGCCTGCCGTTTGGAACCGGATATGAGCATCGCCTCGTTGGGCGCGGGAACATGCCAGAACAGCATGGGGTACTCCTGTCGAACTACCTGCTTCTCTGTGGTTGGGGAAGGGTTCAGGACGGAAAGGGCTCCACGATGACCGAACGCGCCGAGATCGACTCGACGACGATCACCCGGAGATTTCTGCCGATCGGATGGTCCGCCCAGGCCGCGTAGGCCTCGGATCCGCCCCGTACGGACACCAGCACCTCACCGGGACCGTCGGCCGGGATCGGGACCGTAACCCTGCCGATCGCGCCGACAGGGCTCTGCGCGGACTCATCTGCCACGGACATACGTCGTTGCTCCACCCGTCTCCCTCGTGGCGGCGCGCCGGGCCCCGGCGGACGGAGTCGCTCCGCGGTCCGTGTGAGCCCGCGTACGGTCATCGCGTCAGTCGCGATCATGGCGATCACGCTCCTGGGGCCGCGCCTCCGACCTCGTCCATCATCGAGGACGCCCCCGGCAGAGCGGCCGACGGCGACATAGCCTCGTTCTCTTCACATTACTCCGGAGGGGGTCACGGAAGCATGGCGGGCGCCGGGGGCCACCGCCCCGGACGAGCGGATCCAGGGCGGTGGGGGGCGCCGCGGGGCCGGCTGTGGGGCGGTGGTGGACGGAGCCGGGAGGGGCGGCAACCTTTTCCGTGCGGGCGGCGACCAGGGGACACAGGGACAGACACCCCCCACCCCTCTGGAGGACTCGTGCGGACAAGAGCCGGCACCCACGCAGCACGTTCGGGATCCCCGCCGCGACCACCACGACCGCCACGCGGCCTCGTCCGCCGGGGGATGCCGCTGGGCGTGCTCGCGGTGTCCGGCGCGGTCCTCGCCGGGCTGATGACGCCCGCGCCGAGCGTGGCACGGCCCGGTGAGCGAGGGGTGGCCGCCGCGGCGCGGCTGGAGCGGCTCGACCGCGGCCTGGTCAGTGTGCACACGGGCGAGGACAACCTGGTCAGCTGGCGGTGGCTGGCGACCGACCCGGACAATGTGTCCTTCAACCTCTACCGGGGCTCCGTCAAGATCAACACCGAGCCGATCACCACCACGAACTATCTGCACAAGGGCGCCCCCAACTCCGCGGACTACACGGTGCGCGCGCTCGTCAACGGCGCGGAGCAGCCCGCCTCGCCCAGCGCCGTCCAGTTCCGCCCGGGCTATCTCGACGTACCGATCTCCGCCCCGGCGGCAGGACCGGACCACACGTACGAGGCCAACGACGCCTCGGTCGGCGATCTCGACGGGGACGGCGACCTCGATCTCGTCCTGAAGTGGCAGCCCACCAACGCCAAGGACAACTCCCAGTCCGGGGTCACCGGCAACACGATCCTGGACGGCTACACGCTCCAGGGCCGGCGGCTGTGGCGCATCGATCTGGGCCGTAACATCCGCTCCGGCGCGCACTACACGCAGTTCCAGGTCTTCGACTACGACGGCGACGGCCGGGCCGAGGTCGCCATGAAGACCGCCGACGGCACGGTCGACGACGTGGGAAAGGTGATCGGCGACGCCTCGGCCGACTACCGCAATTCCAGCGGGTATGTGCTCGAAGGGCCCGAGTTCCTGACGGTGTTCGACGGAGGGACGGGCGCCGCGCGGAGTACGGTCGGCCATGTGCCGCCGCGCGGCTCCGTCGCCTCCTGGGGCGATTCGTACGGCAACCGCGTGGACCGCTTCCTGGCCGGGACCGCCTATCTGGACGGCGCCAACCCCTCTCTGATCATGGCGCGGGGCTACTACACCCGTACGGTGATCTCCGCCTGGGACTTCAACGGCGGTCAGCTCACCCGCAGATGGACGTTCGACACCAACAGCTCCACCAACAGCGGCAAGGGCTATGACGGCCAGGGCAACCACGCCCTCACGGTCGGCGATGTGGACGGCGACGGCAGGGACGAGATCGTGTACGGCTCGATGGCCGTGGACGACAACGGCTCAGGGCTGTGGACGACGCGCAACGGCCACGGCGACGCGGCCCACCTCGGCGATCTCGACCCGTCCCGCCCGGGTCTTGAGTACTTCAAGGTGGACGAGGACGCCTCCAAGCCCTCGTCGTACTTCGCCGACGCCAGAACCGGCCAGGTGCTGTGGCAGACGGCATCCGGCGGTGACAACGGCCGCGGTGTGGCCGGGGACATCTGGGCGGGCAACGACGGCGCGGAGATGTGGTCGGCGGCCGACGGTTCGATCCGTGACAGAGCCGGTACCGCCAAGGGCCGTAAGCCGTCCTCGGCCAACTTCCTGTCGTGGTGGGACGGCGATCCGGTGCGCGAACTGCTCGACGGCACCCACATCGACAAGTACGGCCCGTCGTCCGACGCCCGACTGCTGACCGGCTCGGGGGTGCACTCCAACAACGGCACCAAGGCGACCCCGTCGCTCTCCGGCGACATCCTCGGCGACTGGCGGGAGGAGGTCATCTGGCCCACCGCCGACAACACGGCGCTGCGTATCTACTCCACACCGCATCCGACCGACCGGAAGATCACCACACTGCTGCACGACCGGATGTACCGGACCGCGCTGGCCTGGCAGAACACCGCCTACAACCAGCCGCCGCACCCCAGTTTCCCCATCGGCGACAAGATGCCCGCGCCTCCCCGGCCGGCCATCACGACCCCGTGAGTCCGCGGACTCCGTGCGCGGACTCCGTGCGTCAGCGAACTCCCTGAATCCGCGGTCCGCACCGATCACAGCGATCACACCGATCACCTCGATCGAGCCTTTCTCACCGTTCACACGACAGAAGGAGCCCCCGGCATGACGCGACAACACGGCACCCGACTCGGCACCGGGAAGCGGCGGGTGATCGCCGGCGGCGTCGGCGCCGCCGCCCTCGTCCTCACCGCCCTCACCTCGGGACTCACCCTGCCCACCGCCTCGGCCGCCACCTGGCCGTCGCCCAACGGCAGCGAGGCGGTCGGCGCCACCAAGCCCATCAGTGGTTCGGTGGACGGCGGTATGAGGCGCTACTACGGCACCGGTGACCTGGGCGGCGACGGTCAGAACGAGGACCAGGACCCGATCTTCCAGCTCGCCGACGGAGCGACGCTGAAGAACGTCATCATCGGCGCCCCCGCCGCCGACGGTATCCACTGCTCCGGCAGCTGCACCCTGCAGAACGTGTGGTGGGAGGATGTCGGCGAGGACGCGGCCACCTTCCGCGGCACCGGCAAGACGTTCACCGTCAATGGCGGTGGCGCCCGCAAGGCCGCGGACAAGATCTTCCAGTTCAACGGCGGCGGCACACTGAACATCTCCAACTTCGCCGGCCAGGACTTCAAGACCTTCGTCCGCTCGTGCGGCAACTGCTCAAGCCAGTACAAGCGCACGATCAATGTGACCGACACGGAGATCACCGCTCCCGGCGGTGTGATCGGCGGCATCAACACCAACTACGGTGACTCACTGACCCTGCGGGGTATCACCATCGTCGGGGACAGCGGCAAGAAGATCGTGCCGTGCCAGAAGTACATCGGGAACAACACCGGCGCCGAGCCGACGAAGAACGGCTCCGACGCGGACGGCACGTACTGCAAGTACAGCGCCGCCGACCTCACCTACAGGTAGGCGGACAGGAGTGAACGCCGACGCGTGAGCCGAGCGCGCGCCGCGTCCCTCTCCGCCGGTCGTCGGCGGCAGGGGCGCGGCGCGTGCCTCCCACGCCCCCGGCCCCGGGCCGGACGCCTCCGCATACGGCGCGCTGCGCCCGTGACCGCGTACACGCTGTCATCATCGGTAAGACCGGTATCGCCCGGCGGCGGCGGAACGGAGGGACTCTCCGGATGAATACGATCACCAACTGGCTCGGCGGTCTCTCGGGCCCCGTGATCTACGCCGTGGTCGGCCTGCTCGTGTTCTGCGAGGACGCCCTCTTCTTCGGCTTCGTGCTTCCCGGCGAGACCGCCGCCGTACTGGGCGGGCTGCTGGCCGCCCAGGGCGAGGTGTCGGTGTGGTGGGTGACGGTGGTCGTGGTGGTCGCCGCGATCCTGGGCGACAGCACCGGCTATGCGGTGAGCCACCACTTCGGTGACCGGATCCTGGCGACCCGGAGCCTGCGCAAGCGCCGGACCGAGGTCGAGCGGGCGCGCGAGATGATCCGGGTACGGGGGGCCTCGGCGGTGTTCTTCGCCCGCTTCATCGCGTTCCTCCGCGCGCTGATGCCGGCGCTGGCGGGGCTCTCGGACATGCCGTACCGACGGTTCCTGCTGTTCAACGCGCTGGGCGGGCTGTGCTGGGGCGTGAGCTGTACGGCGGTCGGCTACTTCGCGGGGGCCGCGTTCACCCGGATCGAGTCACAGCTGGGGCAGATCGCCGGGGCCGTGATCGCCGGGGTGGTCGTGCTCGGGCTGGCCGTGTGGGCGTACCGGCGACACCGCCGGACACGCCCACCGCACCACTGACCGGACCGGGCGCGACGCCCACGACACACCCCGGACCGCTCCGTCCGGCCTCAGCGGCGCTGGCGCGGACTGCCGCCTTCTTCCACGACGCCCGACAGCTCGTTGGTGCCCTTCGGCAAGGTCACGGAGGCGATCTTCTTACCGGTCGCCAGGTCGATGGCGAGCAGCGCCTTCCCGCTGGGGTCGGAGACGTACGCGGTGTCGTCGCGGACGAACAGGGTGGGCCGGGCCTGCTGCCAGTCCAGCGGCTCCTGCCACTCCCCCACGGCCGGGATCTTCTTCTCGGTCTTGCCGGTGTCCGGGTCGATGACATGGATGGCGCCGTCGGTGCCGAGGACGAGGGCCTCGCCCCGTGGTCCCCGGGCGAGGGAGCGGAAGGAGTAGCTGGTGCCCAGGTCGACCAGGCGCAGCTTCTTCTTCTCGGTGTCGATGAGGGAGATGCGGGTGGGCCGCTCCAGCTCGGCCTCGGGGTCGGTCTTGTAGTCGCCCAGGAGGACCGGGGAGGTGTCGCTGCCGGCCTGGTTGCCGATGCGGCCGTAGGCGTCGGGGGCGTCGACCTTGGTGAACTCACCGTCCTGGTAGATCAGGACACCGTCCTCGCAGCCGACGGCGACGGCCTCGTCCCGGGCGGCCGCCTCGCCGTGCACGCCGGGGCACTTCTCGTTGCGTGTGATCTCCTTGTCGTTCTCGTCCAGCACCAGCGCGCCGGTCCGCTTCTCCTCGGTGCCGAGGGTGCTGAGGAGTTCGCCGTTGGCCAGTTCGATGGCGACACCGTGGTGTGCCTCGGCGGAGGTGTAGGTGCGTCCTTCCGGCTTCTCGCCACTGCTCAGGTCGGCGGGGGCGAAGACGTTGACCTCCCCGGTTCCGTCGCTGAAGAGCACGGTCCTGCCCGCGTGCCGTACGACGTGGCCGGGCTTGGCACCCTTGTACTCGATGCCGGTGAGAGCCTGCCCGGTGGCGTCGAGCAGACGGAAGCCCGTGTCGGTGGAGACGACGACATGGTCCTTGTCACCGGCGGGGTTGACCCGGTTGAAGCCGGGCAGCCCGATGGTCCTGGTCAGTTCGAGGCTCTCGCCGTCCAGGATGTACAGGCCGCCGTCGAAGGTGGCGACCAGCGGGTCCTTGACCGTGGCGGTGGGCGTGGCGCTCGCGGCGCCCTCGGCCTCGGTATCGGAGGAGGAGTCCTTCCCTCCGCAGGCGGCCAGGACCGTGGACACCGCCAGGGCGAGTGCCGTCCCGGTGAGGGCTCTGCCGCGTATCGACTTGTTCATCGGTGTGTTCCTTTCCGCGCCGCTCGGTGGCGGCGGTGGGTGCGTGATGGTTCCGGGTCCGGTCGGCCGGTGCCCGTTGAAGGCTCGGGGAGTCAGCCGCCGGTCAGGCCGTCGGCCATGGCGGTGGTGTTGGCGCGCATCATCCGCAGGTAGGTGTCGGCGCCCTCGCCCTCGGCGGTCAGCGACTCCGAGTACAGCTCCACGACCTGGACCCGGCCGCCCAGTTCCGTGCGCAGGACCTCGGCGAGCCGGGCCGGCTGGGAGGAGTCGGCGAACACGGTGCGCACGCCGGCCCCCTCCATCGCCTCGGTGAGCGAGCGCAGGTCGGAGGAGCTGGGTGAGGCCAGGGTGGTGCCGCTGGGGAGGACCGCGCCGATCACCCGGAAGCCGAAGCGGTCGGCGAGGTAGCCGAAGACGTGGTGGTTGGTCACCAGGGCGCGCCGGTCCTCGGGGACGCGGTCGAAGGACTTCTCCATCCAGGCGGTGAGGTCCGCGAGTTCATCGCCGTAGCGGTCGGCATGTGCGCGTATCGCGCTGTCGTCCACGCCGTCGACGTGCTCGATCACCTGGTCGGCTATCAGACCGGTGGCTTTGCGCACCCGGTCGGGGTCGGTCCAGAAGTGCGGGTCGGGTTGTCCTTCCTCTTCCCCGGGGCCGCCGTCGTCGGACGTACGGAAGACCAGCGGGTCGATCGCGTCGCCGACCGCGAAGGTGGCGACGCCGGACTCACGGGCGGCGTCCACATGCCGTGTCACGTTCTCCTCCAGCCCCAGGCCGTTGTGGACCACGAGGTCGGCGCGCTCCAGCTCGGCGGCCTGGACCGCCGACAAACCGAAGGAGTGGGGGTCGGCGTTGGGCTTCATCAGGACGGTGACCTCGGCCTCGTCACCGACGATCTCCCGGGTGATGTCACCGAGGATGTTGGTCGTGACGACGATGTCGGGCCGCTCATCGCCGGTGGTGCAGGCGGAGGCGGCGGAGGCCATGACGAGGGCGAGCAGGCCCACGGCCAGATGGCGCGGCCGTGCCGCGCTCACCCTCACGCGCCGCTTCGCCGCGCTCCGGCTCATCGGCCGGTCTCCGCCATGAGGACCGGCTCGATGTCCAGGTCGAAGGAGCGCGCGATGCGCAGGTCGTCGTTGTAGTCGATCTCGAACACCCGCTTGCCCTCGGGGTCGTTGACATAGGCGCGGCTGCGGTCGACCTCGATGACGGGGGCGCCGCTGTCGGTGCCGGCCGGCTCTTCCCCGGTCAGGAGCGTCTTGGTCCGCGCGATCCGCTTCCCGGTGGCGATGTCGTAGCCGTACAGCGAGCCGTCGGTCTCCAGGACGAGCAGGGGGGAGCCCTCTCCGGCGGTGTTGGCGGCGACGACGGGACCGGTGTCCACGCGGGTCCAGGCCCGCTCGGAGACGTCCAGGACCCATACGGCGTCGTCCCCGGCCGGAGCGGTGAGGACGGCACTGCCGGGGCGCTGGCGGAAAGAGGTGGCCCGTTCCTGCACCGGCACGTCCTCGTCGTACGGGATCTCCTCGGCGGTGAAAGCGCCGTCCTCCTCGCGGACGAGCAGGGCGCCGTCGGCGCAGCCCAGGATGACGCCCCGCCGGGTGACGGCGTCGCCCCGCGGTTCGTCACACTCCACGTCCGGGGAGGCGACGCGCTCGCCCTCGCGGTCGAGCACGACGAGCTTCGCGGTGCCGCTCTCGTCCGCGAAGGCGAGCAGGTGCTCCTCGTACGGCACGACGGCCCCGGTGTAGGTGCCCGCGAGCGTCCCGGACGAAGCGATCCTGCCCTTCTCCAGCTCGCCGCGGTCGTAGAGGACGGTCTTCCCGTCCTCGTCGGTCACGGCGGTCACGACGGCGTCGCCGCGTATCTGCGCCTGACGGCCCACGGGAAGCTCGCCGACGCCGCGTATCGCCGCGCTGTAGTAGTGGACGTGGTCCCCGTGGTCCACCATCCAGGCGCCGCTGTCGAGCACGTACGTGCCGCCGGAGGCGTGGAGGTAGCCGAACCGTCCGTCCGTGACCAGCCGGACGGCACCTTCCGTCCGGGCCGTCCTGTGCACCGTGCCGGTGATGAGGTCGAGGACCCTGCTGTGTCCGCTGTCGGGGTCATTGAGGAGCAGACGGGACCGCTGCTCGGCGGTCTCCTGTGCTCCCTCGACATACCCGTGCGGAGTGGTGGACGGGGAACTCGTCGCAGCCGGTGAGTCCTTGTCCTTCTCCCCCGCGCAGCTCGTGGTGAGCAGTGCGCTGAGCACCAGTGCGGCCGAAGCCCACGGAGTGACGTTTCTGCGGACGGTCATGACGATCGCCTCGGGTTTCTCTCAGTTGACTTGGGCGGTGGGGGCGGGGCGCTCACGGCGATGCCGCAGACCGGACGCCATGTGGGAGAGGAAGAACAGGCTCACCGCGAGGGCCGCGACGGTCGCGCCGGCGGCGGTGCTCAGGTGCCAGGAGAGCAACAGCCCGCCGAAGGTGGCGGCGACGCCGAGGAGCGCGGCGAGCGCCATGACCCCTCGGACGCCGCGCGCCCAGGGCAGGGCCGCCGCCGGGGGCGCGATGAGCAGGCCGAGGACGAGCAGCGTTCCCACGATGTGGAACGAGGCCACGATGGCCAGACCGAGCAGGCCGAGCAGCACGGCGTGGGCCAGGCGCGGACGCAACCCCAGGGTCTGAGCCTTGCGCGAATCGAAGGCCAGGGCGAGGAAGGCGCGGTGCCCCAGCACCGACACCGTCAACGCCACGAACAACGCCACCGCGAGCAGGAGAAGGTCCTGCTGCCGGACGGCGAGGACATCACCGAACAGGAAGCCGGTCAGGTCCACCGCGAAGGACTGCGAGCGCGACACGATGATCACGCCGAGCGAGAGCATGCCGACGAAGAGCAGCCCGATGCCGGTGTCCTGGGACAGCCTCGGTGTGCGTCCCAGTGCGGTGACGCCTGCCGTCATGACGGCGGCGCTGGCCACCGCGCCCACCAGCAGGTTCCCTCCGGACAGCGCGGCCAGCGCGACCCCCGGCAGCAGACCGTGGGACATGGCGTCGCCGAGGAAGGCCATCCCCCTCAGAACAACCCAGGTGCCCGCGAGCGCACAGATCGCGGACACGAGCATCCCGCCCCACAGGGCTCGTTGCACGAAGGTCACCTCGAACGGGGCCGTCAACCATTCCATGCCGACGGACACTACAATGAAAATCATGTTCAAGAAACCAGACCCCTCGCCCGTCGCGGCCCGGGGGCGGATGCCCCTCGTCCGCTTCACCGGGTTGTGCGCCGGCTATCCAGGACGACCCGTCCTTTATGAACTCAGCTCAGAGATAACCAAGTTGGCGACAACGGCACTCGTCGGCCCGAACGGCAGCGGCAAGTCGACCCTGCTCGGCGTTCTCGCCGGTGTGATCCATCCGACATCCGGCGAACTGCACCATGACGGGGAACGGCCACCCGCGTTCGTACCGCAGCGCGGAGCCGTCGGCGACACCCTGCCGCTCACCGTGCGGCAGACCGTGGAGATGGGGCGCTGGGGCATACGGGGACCGTGGCGTCGGCTGACCCGCCGGGACCACGCGGCGGCGGACGCCGCGCTCGACCGGCTCGGCATCGGCGACCTCGCCTCGCGCCAACTGGGGGAACTGTCGGGCGGGCAGCGTCAACGCGCCCTCATAGCGCAAGGATTGGCACAGGAGTCGGACCTGCTGCTTCTCGACGAACCGACCACGGGCCTGGACCCGGAGGCGAGAGAGCGGATCGGCGCACTGCTGACGGCGCTCGTCGCCGACGGCGTGACGGTCGTCCACGCCACACACGACCTGAGTGCCGCACGTGCGGCGGATGTATGCCTCCTGCTCCAGGACGGCCGCCTCGCCGGACAAGGGCACCCGGACCAGGTGCTCACCACATCGGCACCGGCCCGGATCCGGCACCGTGCGGCGGGCCCGTCACCAGCATGTTGACGCAAACATAGCGGCCGGTCAATCCAACGAGCGTTCCTGTCCAAGTCCTTGACAGCGCCGGGCGCCGCTTCCAAACTCTCCCCCGAACCGCTCGTGTTAACGCGAACATGGAAGGGCGATCCATCCGATGTAACACGGCGGTTGTATGTCCCGTCATCGGCTGGTTCTCCGGCCCCGCTGCCCGTCACCCATGCCACGCGGTTCAGCGTCAACAAGCAGTCCGACCGTGAGCCGGCGGCCGTACCGGACACCCCAGCACAGCCGCGTGACCGACCACCTTGCCGAGTCGCTGTGACGTCGTGTCAGTACGACACTCACCGAGGAGAAGAGATGAACCGCTCGTCAGACACCCGATCCCATGCCGTCAGCCGTCGAGGGGCGATGAAACTGCTGGGCGCCGGTACGGCGGCGGTCGCCGTCGGCCCCGTCCTCGGTGGTCTGCTGTGGCCCTCCGAAGCGCTGGCGGCCGACAGCGCGGCGGCAGAGCCCGTGATGCTGGTCAATGTACGCAGCGGCCTCCGGCTCGACGTCAACGGTGGCTCCACCGCCGACGGAGCCGCGGTCATCCAGTGGACGGCCACCGGTGCCACCAACCAGCAGTGGTCACAGACCCAATTGGGCGACGGGTGGGTGACGATCGGGTCGGTGGCGTCGGCCAAGCTCCTCGATGTGTACGGGGTCGGCACCACCGACGGCTCGCAGGTGATCCAGTGGCACGGCACCGGCGGCATCAACCAGCAGTGGCGCCTGGACGACGCGGGCCAGGGCCGAGTGAAGATCGTCAGCAGACCCAGTGGCAAGCTGCTCACGGTGGCGGGGTCCGCCACCACCGGCGGCGCGACGATCGAGATCCGCTCCGACACCGCGGACCCGAGCCAGCTGTGGAAGGTCGTGCCCTCGCGCGGCTACCACCTGGACACAGCGGCGGCCGAGCCGCGGACGGACACGGCGCTGGCCAACGCCGGAGGAGTCGGCGCAGGGGTCACCTACGGCGTCACACACAACGCCTGGTCCAGAAACGGACGAGCCTGGTATCCGGTCAGCGGCGAGTTCCACTACGTCCGCTACCCGGCCCAGCGCTGGGAGCGCGAGCTGGGCAAGATGCGCGCCGCCGGCCTCGACACCGTCGCCACGTATGTGTTCTGGAACCACCACGAGGAGCCGCAGGGCACCTGGAACTGGTCGGACCGCAAGGACCTTCGCGCGTTCGTGACCGCCGCCCAGCGACAGGGGCTGCTGGTCTGGCTGCGTGTCGGCCCTTACGTCAACGCGGAAACCACCAACGGGGGCATCCCTTCCTTCGCGCTGACCGGCGGGCGGACCGATGATCCGGGTTATCTGGCCAAGGTCGGGCTCTACTTCTCCCAGCTCGCGGACCAGCTCCAGGGGCTGTTCGTGAAGGACGGCGGGCCCATCGTCGGAATCCAGCTGGAGAACGAATTCGCCCATGGCGACCCGGCCCACATCACCACCCTGCGCCGGATGTGCGTGGAGCGCGGGATGGTGGTGCCGTACTACACGGTCACGGCCAACTCCAACTTCGCCAAGGACACCGCGATTCCCTTGCAGGGCGCCTACTGCTACCGCGGGTGGGAGACCAACGGCGGGACCTCTCCCGTGTCCGGGTTCATCTACGGCACCGACGAGTGGACCGCCAACACCGATATCGGCGAAGCGAGGTACGACACCCTCGACTACCCGCGCGGGTTCTGCGAACTGGGCACCGGCAGTCCGATGCGCGGCACCAGCCGCTTCCGCGTCGAACGCGGTCATGTGGTGGCGCATGCCTACGACAGTGTCGGCCGGGGCGCGAACTACCTGGGCTACTACATGTTCCACGGCGGGACCCAGACAGCCGGCCTGAACGGCGACTGGGCGCTCACCTACGACTTCCAGGCCCCGCTGGGCGAATTCGGCCAGACCAGGGACTCCTACCGGTACTACCGGCGGCTGCACACCTTCACCACCAGCTACACCGAGGAGCTCACCAGGACGCGGGTCAGCCGCGACCCCGGCCAGCTCATGGACCCGGCGCAGACCAGCCGGCTGCGGTACATCGGCCGCTTCGACACCGACGGCCGCGGCTTCGTGTTCGTCAACAACACCCAGCGCAACGCCACTCTGCCCACCCGTGACGACATGCAGATCCGGATACACACGGCCGCCGGAACGGTCACACTGCCCGACAAGCCGCTGACCATGCCGCCGGACCGCTGCAACGCGTTCCCCGTCATGACCGATCTGAACGGCGTCGACCTGCGCTGGGCCACCGTTGAACCGCTGGCGAAGGTGTCGGGCGACGACGTCCCCACCTTCGTCTACTGGGCACCGGACTGGACCGACCGGGCGCTCGCCTTCAACGCGTCCGTCGTCCTCACCGACGAGTCGGGATCCTTCACACAGACCGTGACCGGCACCGAGCGGATCGCGCATGTCCCGGCCGGGCGGCGCACCTCCCTCCTGGTGCGCGCGGCCGGCGCACAGGCCCCCTGCGCGCGGATCGTCGTGCTGAGCGAGGCCGAGTCACTCGACGCGGCGGTCGCCACGCTCGACGGACGCGACCGGCTGATCATCGCGGACGAGGCCCAGCTTTCCGGCCTGGCCCCGACCGTGCGGTTCACCGCCCGGGCGGGAAGCGTCATCGCCGCCGACATCCTGCCGGCGAGCGGTCTCGCTCCGAGGGCCGGATGGGACAAGGCTCGGGGCAGTGGCCCCTTCGCGCGCTACACCTTCCGGCTCGGCGCCGCCCCCGCCGCCCCGAAGGTCACGGCCGCGGGCACCGGCCGGTGGCGCGTCACCAGCGATCCCGCGGACCTGGCCGGCCTGGCCGAAGCGCAGCTGATCCTGGATTACCGAGGTGGCGAGGCGACCTTGATCGGAGCGGGAACGAAGATCACGAACGACCTCTATCACAACGAGACCTGGACCATCGATCTGAAGAACCTCACCGACACCGACCGCGCCGACCTTCTGGTCGAAGTGTCCGCCTGGGACGACGCGATCCAGGGCATCACACGCCCGTCCGGCACCATGCCGAGTCTGCCCGGGTGGACCTGGAACCCGCTGCGTGAGGCAGCCTGGACCTGATCGTTCCTCGACCCCGCCATGAAGGGGCGGGGCCCGTGCGGAGGGGGCTCCGCACGGTCCTCGCCCCCTATCGGCGACAGGTGCTACCCGCCGAAGGCCAGCGAGGCGGCCGGGGAGGCGTTGCCGTACGCGTCAACGGCGACGACGCGCGCGGTGTACCGCGCGCCGGCGGCACCCGCCGGGAGGGGGATGTCGAGAGTGTTGGGCCGGGGCATGAAGTAGTACTCGGAGAGCACCTTGGCGGAGACGACCTTCGCACCGGTCGCCGTCTCGGTGACATTCACGTCGTAGTGGTGGACCATCTGGTCGTCCTTGGCCTGGGCGATGCGGACAGCGGTGGAGCCCGCGTCGGTGGTGACCGCCTTCAGCGGCTGCCGGGAGGTGAACTCCGGGGCGACCTTGTCGCGGGCGGCGGCGGTGTAGCGGAAATTGTCCTTGATCTCCTGGTTGGTCGTGCCCTTGAGCCGCAGGACCCAGGTCGGTCCGCTGAGGGTGCCCGAGCTGGCGTACGGCGGCTGGGGGTTCGCCGACCACTGGCCGCCCTGGTAGATGTCGTGCTTGTCGGCGTTCATGTTGACGCGCGCGATCTCCGTGCGGTCCTTGTAGACCTCGATGAAGAGAGCCTGCGCGGTGGTCGCCTCGAAGCGGTCGGCGAGACCGGTGTCCGTGATCGCCTGATAGCCGTGATCGACCTCCACGTACGACATCGAGCCGTCGTTGACGGCCGTGAAGTCCTTCTGCGCGATGGACCGTTCGTCGTTGATGTTGAGGTGTGAGTGGCCGCTGAGGTACACCGCCTGCGGGAAGTCGGCGAGGTCCTGGGTGAGCAGCGGGTTGGCCGTCTGCTGGCCGTCCATGACGGTGCCGGGGGCGGGCCGGTGGCCCTGGATGAGGATCGGCTTGGTGATGCTCGCCGGGTTGGCGGTGATCTGCGCGAGACGGTTCTTGAGCCAGGCACGCTGGGCCGTGTCGCCGTTGTACGTCTCGGTGTTGACCGTGAACAGGTGCACCCCGTTGACGTTCGACTCGTAATAGCCGCCGCCCGCGTCCGGGAACCACTCGCGGGGATACCCGGCCCGTACGGCCGCCAGACTCGCGTCGTGGTTGCCGTTCGAGATGAGCAACTGGGTGTCGGTCATGCCCTTGCGGGCGAGATTCGCCTGGAAGATCTCCGAGACGATCTTGTGGTCCGCGCCGCGGCCGTCCCCGTTGTCGTTGATCATGTCGCCGTTGGAAAGGATCGCGTCGGGCCGCGGGAAGATCGATCCGATGGTGTCGAAGTACGCCTCGTACCTCTTGTCGCCGCCCGTGTGGCTGTCCGTGTGCACATCGGACATGACCACGAACTCGGCGATCGGCTTCTCCCTGGTCTTGATGAGATAGCCGTACGACACCGGCACGCCGCTCTCCCTCCCGTCGAAGGCGGCAGCCGTGAGGTTGGTGTCCTTGCTGATCCGCAGCGGCTTCCCGGGAACGTACAGCCCGCTCCGGTACGTCGGGGTGGTCCCATCGAGCGTGTACCGGACGACGGTGCCACGCTCCGACGTCAGCTTGACCGAGACGGCCTTCTCGTACCGCCCGCCGGGGACGCTGACACCGGGCGCGGCGGGTGCGCCGTCCTGGGTCCGGGTGTCGGCGTGGGCGACGACGGGTGACACGAGGGCGGCGGACACGACAGCGATGGCGAGAGGAGTGAATCTCACAGGGGACTTCACAGGCGACTTCACAGGGGTCCTTGTCTCCGAGGCGGTAATCGTAACGAATCGATAACCGGTCTGAACCAAAGACGTTAGGTGTCACACACAGGCAACCGAGGGGGAGTTCCCTGACCACTTCATGAAAAATCTGTGAACGTCGGCCGGCTCACCTGTCGGCACGGAACCAGTACCGTCATGGCGAAGGGGCCGGACTCCGGAGAGCCCGACCCCTTCCGATCCGCGAGTTCGCCCGGATCCACCAGGACGTGGTGGATCAACGCCCTTGCAGCGCCTTCACGTTGTTCCCGAAAGTCCAGCCCTTCGACCCGTCCCAGTTGAGCGACCAGGTCATCAGGCCCTTGAGCCCGCCGCCGTAGGTGTTCCACGCCTGCGACACCAGGTTCGGCGCCATATAGCCGCCCCCGGCACCCGGCTGGGCCGGCAGTCCCGGCACCTGTTTGTCATAGGGCACCTTGATCGTGGTGCCCTGGACGACCAGGCCCCTGTTCAGGCAGTCCGTCTGCGCGGTGAACCCCTGGACCGTACCGGCGGAGTACGAGTCGCCGGAGCATCCGTACATGCTGCCGTTGTAGTACTGCATGTTCAGCCACCAGAGCCGGCCGTTGTCGGCGTACTTCTTCACGATGGGCAGATACGCGCCCCAGATCGAGCCGTAGACCACGCTGCCCCCGGTGACATAGGCCGTCTCGGGCGCCATCGTCAGGCCGAAGTTCAAGGGCATCTGGGCCAGTACGCCATCGATGATGCGGATGAGATTGGCCTGCGAGGCCGACAGTGTGTTGATGTTGCCACTGCCCACGAGCCCGGTCTCGATGTCGATGTCGATGCCGTCGAAGTTGTACTTCTTCAGGATCGGCACCACCGTCGCGATGAACCGGTCGGCGACGGCGCTGGAGCTGAGGTCGATCCCGGCCGCCGCACCGCCGATGGACATCAGGGTCGTGAGGCCGGACGCCTTGGCCTGGCACATCTCGGCCGGGGTCGCGACCTTCACCGTCGCGTCCATCCCGTCCTCCCACAGGACGGTGCCGTCCGAGCGGATGACCGGGAACGCCGCGTTGATCACGTTGTAACCGTGGTCGCGGATACGGGAGTCCGTGATCGGAATCCAGCCGAGCGGGGGGTGTACACCGTTCGCCGCGCCGTCCCAGTTCTCCCAGTACCCCTGGAGCACCTTGCCGGTGGGCTTCGACTTGACCGCGCAGGTGTCGGCGGCCGGCGCCGCGCCGGGCGCCGCCGCGGCGACCAGTGTCTGCATGACGAAGGCCATGGCGAGGCCGACCCCCAGCACGCGCGATATTCGGCGGATCATGCTGTGCTCCCTTCCGACCCTGTCCGCCCGCGACCGTGTCGGTGCGGCGGACTGGGAACGTACGGCGGGTAGTTGAGGGAAACGTAGAGTGGTCCAGACCTGCCGTCAATAGGTCTGGACCAATCGGCCGGGTCAGTGTCGTCGGCCGGTCCCCGCGGTGTGTTCGGGCGAGGAGACCCGGATCTTGGACTGGCCGTGCGGCCGCTTCTCCCAGTCGTCCATGAAGCGCGCGGTGAGCCCGTGCTTGTGGGCCAGGGCGATCAAGGTCTCCGTACGGTAGTAGAAGTCCTCGCGCAGCACCTGGTGTTCGGCGCCCTCGGTGCGGTCGAAGGTGAAGTCGAAGAATCCGCCGGGGGCCAGAACGCGGTCCACATGGGCGAGGCACTCGTCGATGACCTCGATCGGTGAGTGGGAGAAGACACTGTGCGCGTGGATCACGTCGAAGTGCTCCTGGGGCAGGAAGTCCAGGGACAGGTTCTCGGTGATGGTGAGGTGCGGGAGCTTGTCCTGGAGGTGGTAGGTGGTGAGGGTCCGCTTGGCGGAGATGAGGATGTCGGGCGAGATGTCGATGCCGTAGTAGTTACCGGTGTCGAGGTAGTCGATGAAGCGCCAGCCGGCGCGCAGATTGCCGCAGCCGATGTCCAGCATGCGGTGCCCCGGGGTCAGACCGTGCTCGGCGAGATACCCGAACTGCATCTCGCCGAGCGCCAGCCAGCGTTCGTGGGTCTGGC
This sequence comes from Streptomyces sp. NPDC051662, assembly GCF_040681655.1. Taxonomy (NCBI): domain Bacteria; kingdom Bacillati; phylum Actinomycetota; class Actinomycetes; order Kitasatosporales; family Streptomycetaceae; genus Streptomyces; species Streptomyces sp. NPDC051662. The sequence goes on along the minus strand of NZ_JBFAZD010000013.1, from coordinate 198,875 downwards.
TGCCGACGGCCGCCTCGGGGTTACGGCCGGTGTCGGAGGCCATCACCGCGCGGTAGTAGTCGACGTGGTTAGGGTGCTTGTGGCTCAGCCACTTGTCCCGCAGGGAGCGTCGTACGTACGGGGCGATCCGGGCCGGGTTGCGCAGCGCGTAGCCGACGCGGTGGGAGAGGGCGGAGCGGTTGGCGGTCAGGGACGCCTCGGTCTTCTTCGGCATTGCGTGTCCTTCGTGAGACAGGGGGGACAGGGGACAGGTCGGGACATCTGGACGGGGAGGGAGGGAAAAGGGCAGGCGGGGGCAGGGAGTTGGCGCCTGGGAGACGCGGCAGACGCCGACGACGAGGCGGACGTGGCAAACGCGGGGTGCCCGGCGGCGCGGGCAGCTGGTTCAGGTCGGGTTCAGGTCACCGGCGGCGCTCGGCCGCGCCCGTGGTGACCACCACCCCGTTCTCGTAGGCGAAGATCGCCGCCTGGGTGCGGTCCCGCAGCCCCAGCTTCACGAGCATCTTGCTGACATGTGTCTTGACGGTGGACTCGGTGACGAACAGATGGCCGGCGATCTCCACGTTCGACAGCCCCTGTGCGATCAGGGCCAGCACCTCCGTCTCCCGTTCCGTCAGATCGCCGATGCCGGTCCTGGCCGGCGGGCGCGGGCCGGTGTCGCTCCCGGCGGCGCCGTGCAGACGGGTGAACTCGGTGATCAGACGACGGGTGGCGGAAGGGGCCAGCAATGAGTCGCCCGCGGCCACCACCCGTACCCCTTCGGCGAGTTGGCGTGCGGAGGCGTCCTTCAGCAGAAATCCGCTCGCTCCGGCACACAGCGCCTGGTAGACGTACTCGTCCAGGTCGTAGGTGGTGAGGATCAGCACCTTGGTGTCGCTCGTCCTGGCGGTGATCTCGTAGGTGGCTTCCAGGCCGTCCATCTCGGGCATCCGGACATCCATGAGGACGACGTCCGGGCGGAGTTCGTCGACCTTGACGAGCGCTTCGCGGCCGTCCGCCGCGGCGCCGACGATCTCGATCCCCGGCTGCGCCGCCAGTACGACGGAGAACCCCTCGCGCACGATGACCTGGTCGTCCACGACCAGCACCCGCACGGCCCGCTGCTCAGCCATGCCGGTTCCCGTTCTCGTCGGCGGGCGGTACATCGGGCAGGAACGCGGCGACCTCGAACCCGCCCTCGGCGGTCCGCTGTGTCGTCAGTCGTCCTTCGAGCATGGCGACTCTTTCGCGCATACCGACGAGTCCGTGTCCGGCTCCGGGCGATGCCCCGGCCCGGCGCTCGGCGGATCCGTTGACCACACGCACACCGAGACCGGTCGCCACGTAGGACAGCTCCACACGGACGTCCGCGCCGGGCGCGTGACGCATGGCGTTGCTCAGCGCCTCCTGGACGATCCGGTAGGCCGACAGCTCGACGCCCGGGGCCAGTTCACGTACCTTCCCGGTGACCGTCTTCTCCACCGGCGCCCCCGAGACACGTACCGCCTCGATCAGCCGGTCGAGTCCGGCGAGCGTGGGCTGTGGGGCCGGGGCCCGTCCCACCGGCCCGTTCGGTGGTGTGTCCGCGCGGATGACGCCCAGAATACGGCGCAGTTCGGTGAGCGCGGCGACCGCGTTCCCTCGGACCGCCGCGAGCGTCTCCGCGAGTTCCGGCGGCGGGTCCTTCACCCGGTACTGGGCCGCCTCGGCCTGGATCGCGACGGCCGACATATGGTGCGCGACGACGTCGTGGAGCTCCCTGGCGATGGTCGTACGCTCCTCCAGCCGGGCCCGGCGGCCCCGTTCGTCCTCGGCGGCGGAAGCCTGCTCGGACGCCCGTACGCCGGCCCTCGACCAGCCGCTCAGCAAGAGGGCGATCACCAGGGCGATACCGAAGGCGAGGCGCGGGTCCTCCACCCCGTCACCCACGAACGTGCCCAATTCGATGAGGACGACGGCGCTGATCAGCCACATCCAGGCGGCTGCCCAGGGCCGCAGCCGCACCGTGCACAGCACCAGCACCAGCGGGCCGGTCACGAAGAGGACGGTCCACCGCAGGCCGCCGAGTCCCGCCAGGTCGACCCCCGCGGCCATGGACGTGAGCAGGGTCAGCCACCAGGCCGAGACCGGCATCAGCAGAGTCAGCGCCACGGGGACGCCGGCCAGCAGGCCCGCCGCGATCCCGATGGAGGGGGACACCCAGGACTGCGCCAGCATGACCAGAACGGCGACGGTGCACACCGCCAGGTGCGGAGCCCACCGGACGGTGTCGCGCAGGCCGCGCGGCAGCGGGCGCCGGGCGCGGTCGAGCGCGGGTGACTCGGTCAGCGCGGGCAGGGGCCGCCGGACGAGCGCATGGCGGACAAGATCGTCGCGCAGCGCGGCGAAGGCCACCGCGGCGGCCCGGCCCGCGGTACGCGGGGCACCGCCGGTGGTGTCGCGCACTAGATCCGCCGTCCGGGAAGAGGGCCGGCGGGGAGAGGGGTGGCGGGGAGAGGGGTGGTTCGAAAGCTCATGGGTCGACATTAGAAAGCGCCGGGGGTCGCTGACATCCCTCAATGGTCTTGTCCGGGAAGCTCGTTCTTACGACCTACAGAGGCGGTACTTGAGTACAGGACGGGCCTCTCCTCGCCAGCACCTCGTTCACGAGGTCGAGCGCCAGGTCGCGCGCGTGGTGCACCGGGAGGTGGACATCGGTGTACCAGTTCTCGGTGGCCTCGGGGTGCGGTCCCACGACCCCGACGCGGCCCGCGCCGAACGGTGTGACGAGCGCGGCGACGGCGTCATTGGGGTAGGTGGCCAGCACCGTGGCGCTCGCGCCGTCGTCGAGGAGGAAGAGGGGACCGTCCTGGAAGAAGAGGGTGCGTGGCCGGCCGCGCCATCGCACCTCGACCAGTGTGTCGTCCTCGCCGTGCACCGTTGAGCCGGGCGAGGAGATGTACTGGTCGGTGTCGCCGGGCAGCAGGCCGAACCCCGGGGTGGCCCCGGCCAGATAGCCACCGAGGCAGAAGCCCAGATAGCGCCCGCCTCCCCGGACGTACGCACGGACGGTGTCGCGCTGTCGCCTCAGGTGCCGGTAGCCGTCCGACAACGTTCCGCCGCCCGGCTGCGCGTACACCCGGGCGCGGGCCAACGACGCGCCCGACAGGGGCAGTTCCTCCCCCGGTCCGGTGTAGCGGACGTCCAGGCCCCAGGGTCCGGCGGCGAGCAGTCCGGCCACGGCCTCCGGGCAGCCGGGCCTGGCGGCGGGCCCCCGGTAGACGAGGGCCAGGTCCGGTCCCGCGGATGTCATGAGCCTCTCGTCCGGGCGTCGAAGGCCGGGATGTCGAAGACCCGAACGTGCGGAGCCGGTGGTTCGGGAGCCAGGACGGGGCGGCGCTCGACGACGCCCTCGGCGGGGATGCCGCGCCAGCTCGTGCCCGGTGTGAGGTGCTCGCCCTTCATCAGCAGCGACAGCGCGCCGAGTTGGACGTCCTCGCCGACGACGGAGTCGTAGAGCACGACCGCACGGGTGCCGACGCTCGCCCCGTCCTCGACCGTGACCACCGACATCTTCATGACACGGTCTTCGAAGAGGTGTGTTTGCAGCGAGACACGGAGACCGATCGCGGCGTTGTCCCCGATGTCCACGAGGTCGAACTCCGTGAGGAAGGTGGTGCCGATCCAGGTGCCTCTGCCGACGCGCGCCCCGAACCGGCGCAGGATCACCGGCAGATACGGCGTTCCGGTCAGGAAGCCCACGCCCGCCGGTACCGCCGCCGCCTCGAAGAGGCCGGTGACGAACTCGGTGCGGCGTACGAACAGACTCCACAGCGGTTCGACGCGAGGCCGGTAGACCCCGATCACCACCCGCTTGACCGCCGCGCAGTACGAGATCACCAGAAGGCTCGCGATCATCATGAGGACCGGCGCCAGGAGCACCGGCACCAGCAGGCCGGGACGGCGGGTCAGCCAGGACAGCGCGAGCAGATACAGGTACGCGCTCATGGCCAGCACCGATGTGGGCATCGTGATGCGGAGGAACTCGATGCCCAGGCGTTGCCGTACGGCCTTTCGGGTCGGCCGGAAGGTCAGTTCCTCGGGGAACGATCCGCTGCTCTGGCGCACCGGCAGTCGTATCGCGGGCGAGCCCAGCCAGGTGGTGCCGTCGGCCACGTCACCCTGCGGCGGGACCGTTCCCACACCGACCAGGGACCCCGGTCCTGTGCGCGTGCCGGCGAGCAGGAGCGCGGAGTTGCCGATGAACGCCCGCTCCCCGACCTCGGTGGGGCCGAACGCGACCTGGCCGGCCGCGAAGGTGGCACCACCGACATTGGCCAGGTCCGCGACGAAGCTGCCGTCCCGGAGGGTGAGCAGGTCCGGGTCGATGTGCGAGACGGTCGAGACCTCGGCGCCCCGGCCGATCCGCGCGCCGAGCAGCCTGAGCCAGGGCACGGTGTAGAGGGTGGCGTACAGCGAGTTGGTGAAGGTGAGGCTGATCTCCAGCAGCTTGTCCGACACCCACTTACGGACGCCGAGCGAGGAACGCACCGGATGGATCCCGACCGGCACACTCGGCAGCGTCAGCCGCTTGCCGGCGGCGACCACACAGCAGACCGTGACGACGAACACCGGACCGGAGAGCGCCGTGGCGACGATGCCGGCGGCGATGCCCCAGGTCAGCGTCGCCCACCAGAACAGCGCGATCCCGGGCAGTGTCATCGCCACCGCGGCGATCTCCAGCAGCGCCAGTGCGACGAGCGCGGCGGCGAGATGACGAGGCCGCCATCCGTCGGTCGCGCGGTGGGCACGCTTCATCTCCTCGACACCGGGGGCGAGCGCGTCCACCGGGCGCGGCGGTGATCCGGCCATGCGCGCGCCGGCCGGAATCGTCTCGCCCTGGCCGATGACCGACTGTTCGCCGAGTCCGGCCCCCGCTCCCATGCGGGCGCCGGGTTCGAGGACCGCGTTGGCTCCCACGAAGGCGTGCGGCCCGATCTCGATCGGGGCGACCGTCACCCAGCCGTCCGCCACCCGCCAGGGGCACACGGAGACGCCGTAGCCGATCGAGGTGTCCCCGCCGATCCGCAGCAGGGCGGGCAGGGTGATCGTGCTGGTGGCGATGGTGGTACGGGGTCCGACGCGGGCGCCGAGCAGCCGCAGATAGGCGGCCATCATGGGCGAACCGCTCAGCACCGGCAGCGGGCCGATCCGCAGCAGCAGATCCACCGTCCAGAGCCGTAGGTAGACCGAGCCCCACAGCGGGTAGCGGCCCGGCCGGATACCCGCCGACAGCGGGCGCACGAGCGCGACCGGTATGAGCCAGCGCACGACCAGATAGCTGAGATACACACCGATCGTGGTCTGCGCCGACGTCAGGACCGAGACGTGACCGCCGTGCCGGCTGTACACATACGCCACCGGCAGGCTGAGCACGAGCAGCAGCAGATAGATCACACCCGCCTGGGCCGCCCCCGCGCCCGCGATACGGCTGTTGGGGTGACGGATCGGTGCGGGGCGCCGTGGCGCGGAGCGCTGCCCGGTGTTCTCGGTGGCGCTCAGCCGGGCCGCGAGCCCGCGCACGGTCGGATACGCGTAGAGGTCGCGCAGCGCGGTGTTCGCGCCGATGTCCCGGCCGCGCAGGACCGATACGACCCGGGCCGCCAGGAGTGAGTGGCCGCCGAGGTCGGTGAAGAAGTCCGCCTCGGCCGACAGCATCCCGGGCTCGATCCCGAGCACTTCCGCCCAGGCGTCCCGTACCCGGGTCTCCAGCTCACCTTCGGCGGCCACCAGCCGGCCGCCGCCCACCAGCCGCCGGCCGGTCGGGGCGGGCAGCCGCTTACGGTCCACCTTGCCGCTGGCCATGGCGGGAAGACCGGGGAGGATGTCGAGGAAGGACGGCACCATGTACGCGGGAAGTCTGCGCCGCAGACTCTCGTGCACCCGGGTGATCAGGGCGTCCTCGTCCTCCTCCGCCGCGCCGCCGGGCGCACGGACCACATAGGCGCACAGCTCGCCGGCTCCCCCGCCGTCCACCCGGTCCGGAGGGGCCGTCAGGGCGGTGACCGCCTCGGCCACGCCGGGATCCTCAAGCAGGACGCTGTCGATCTCGCCGAGATCCACCCGGTATCCCCGGATCTTCACTTCGTCGTCGGCCCGGCCCAGGAACTCGACCTCCCCGTCCTGGGTCATCCGGCCGAGGTCCCCGGTGCGGTAGAGCCGACCGCCCCGGGGCGCCAGCGGGTGTTCGACGAACCGGGCGGCGGTCAGCTCCGGCCGCCCGACGTAGCCGTCGGCGACGCCGGGACCCCCGATACAGATCTCACCGGTCTCGCCGTCCGCCACGGGCCGAAGCTCCTCGTCGAGCAGCACCACCGAGTAGGTCGGCAGCGGCCGTCCGATCGTCACCGCCCTGCCCGGCGTCAGTTCCGCCCAGGTCGCGGTGACGGTGGCCTCGGTCGGGCCGTAGGTGTTGAGCATGCGCCGCCCCGGGCTGCTCCAGCGTTCGACGAGCTGACCGGGGCAGGCTTCCCCGCCGACGATGACGCTGCGGAGGTACGGCAGCTCCGGCGGGATGGTCTCCAGCAGCGTCGGCACGCAGTAGAGCATCGTGATCCGCCGCTCGTGGAGGAACTCGCCGAGTTCCGCGCCGAGATGACCGGCGCCGTCCGGACCGGCGACGAGTGTGGCGCCGACGGACCAGGTCGGCCAGATCTCCTCGATGGAGAAGTCGAAGGAGATCGTCATGCCCTGATACACCCGGTCGTCCGGCCGTACGTCATAGACCTTGGGCACCACATCGAGGAAGTTGCAGATGCTCGACTGGGCGACCTTCACCCCCTTGGGCCTGCCACTCGACCCGGAGGTGTACATGATGTAGGCGGCGGGCCGACCGCCCCCGGGGACGAGGTCGAGGCCGGGATCGAGATCGTACGGGAGCGGCCGGGTGGCGGGTTCGCCGGCGAGTTCACGGCCGATCGAGTCCAGCTCGACCACCCGGCACGCGAGGCCGGCCACGGCCGGCGCGAGAGCGGACGTGGTCAGGACCAGATCCACGGCGGCGTCCTCGGTGATGAAGGCGAGCCGGTCCGGAGGGGACGCCGGATCGACGGGCACGAACACCGCACCGGCCTTCCCCACCCCGAGCAAGGACACGTACACCTCCACCGACCGGGGTATCAGGATCGCGACCCGGGCCCCCGGGCCTGCCCCGAGTCCACGGAGGAAGTGCGCGAGCCGGTTGGCGCGCGCGTCGAGTTCGGCGTAGGTCAGCGCGTGGTGCGCGCACTCCAGTGCCGTGGCCGACGGGGTACGGTCGCACGCGGCCTCGAACACGGAGTGCAGGCGCCGGGCCGCCCCTCCCGACGGCGTTCCACGCGCGGAATCGAGCAATCTCATGACGTCTGTCCTTCATCGCGGCGCACGGCGGGACTACGGGGGGTGAGATCCGAATCCCGGGTTGTCTTACGACGGGAGAGCCACCAGCCCGGACGGGGGGACATGGTCCGTCCCCGCCCGGCGAATCGTTCGATACAGCGATCGATCAAGCTGCTTCACCAGTGAAACGGCATCCGCTCATTTCGGCATCCCGAGCCGACGGGCCCCGAGGCCGATTCGGTCAGGTCGGCTGCGGCCGGCCGAAGAGGAGGTCGTACCCCGGTGGGAGCTGGAGGAGGATCCGGCGCGTCAGTTCCTCGCCCGCGGCGTCGGCCACGACGCTCAGGACGGCCCCGACATCCCACTGCGCGGTCTCGTCGGTCGCTCCGTCGATCCAGGCGGCGGTGGCCCGTACGAACCGCTCCGGGGTGAGCGGTTCGGCCGCCGGGAGCGGATCGAGGAGCACCAGGGCGCAGGACTCCGGCAGCCGGGCGGCCAGTTGGGCCCTCTCGGTTCCCACCACATGGGCGCCGAGCAGGGCCAGCACGACTCGGACCGCCCGTTCGGCTTCGTGCGGCGCGGAGTACTCGCCACGCTCCTGGACCGCGGCCAGGAACGCGTCCCACCGCATCACCATGGCGGCCGCACCTCCTCCTCAGCACCTACCGCGACGCCGCGACGGGAAGACCCTGGCTCAGGCCGGGCGCGCGCGGCCTGAGCCGTGGTGGTCTTCGGCCGGGCGTGCCCGGACCGACGCCTTGAGGTCCTGGTGTCCGCCACTGGCGACCATCCGTACCTCGTCCTGGTCGCTGATCTCTGCCAGGACGATGCCGGTCTCGTCCGCGTACAGCGGATGTCCGCCCGGCCCCAGCCGGTCCGTACGGTGCACCACCACGACGTCCTCGTCACCCGGATCGCTCGCGGGCGCGTCCGGGTACGCGAAGAGCAGCGTGTACGTATCCGACCTTCCCATGCGGCCTCCTGGAACAGCTCACCCGTCACGGAGAGCGGTGCCTCGTGGCATCGGGAGCCCGTAGTCGCGGCGTGCGGGCCCCGCTCGCGGCGGGCCCCACCACCGATGAAACCAAACGGACCCTATGGCCGCATCCCGGCCGCGCAGGGCGTCGGACGCGCCGGTGGCTCAGCGGCGGCTCACGCGGTAGTGGCTCAGCGGCGGCTCAGGGGTGGTGGCTCATCATCCGCGCTCGCGGAGGTACGACTCCAGCTCGGCCGCCCCGGACAGCATCGCCCGCCCGCGGGCGGACAGCCGGGCACGCCAGTCCCCCAGCGCGGCCTCCAGCGGCTCCAGCCCGCCGGCCGCCCTCACCTGGGCGATCAGCGGGGCAATCCGCTCCAGCAGGTAGCCGCCCCGTCTGAGCTGGTGGGCCAGCCGGGCGTCCCGTACGTCGGCCTCGTCGTAGACGCGGTAACCGGTCAGCGGGTCGCGGCGCGGGCGCACCAGCCCGGCGCGCTCCCATTTGCGCAGTGTCGCGGGCCGGATCCCGAGCTCCCCCGCCAGCGGCCCGATGAACGTACCGCCGGGCGCGGACATCGCCGCGTCGAGTGCGGACGGTGCGGACGGTGCGGACGGCGTGGTCCCCGTGGTGGGCGCCAGGCCGCGCAGGGCGCTCTCCACGGCCTGGAGTGTCCGCCGGTCGTCGAGCAGCTGGGCATGGCTCTCGTCGATCAGGCGGAACGCCTCGTCGACCGCGCCCTCGTTCACGGCCCGCATGATCGATGTCGCCGTCGGGTGGCCATGGCCGGGCACCAGGGCCAGGAACGCGCCCAGGGCCCGCGCGTGCAGCGGTGCGTAGACGCGGTAACCGGCGGGGGTGCGACCGGCGGCCGGAAGGATGCCGGCCTCCTCGTAATTCCTGATGGCCTGCGTGGACAGACCGTGCCCGCGCGCCAGATCAATCGGCCTGAGATGCCCGACGTTTTGAAGGTTCTGTGCCACGGACCCGACGATAGCGCGGCCGATCGCGGGCCAAGTCTCCACCGAGGGTTCAACGATACCGTTTATGGCATGGCAACTGACATCACGCACACCGCCCATACCGTCGAGGCCGCCGCCGTCATGAAGCTGCTTCCCGCCCGGCCGAGGCTGCTCGCCCTGGGCGAGCCAACCCATGGCGAGGACACTCTGCTCGACGTGCGCAACGAGCTCTTCCAGCGGCTCATCGAGGAGGAGGGCTACCGGACGGTCACCATCGAGAGCGACTGCCTGATGGGCCTGGTCGTGGACGACTACGTCACCTCGGGCACGGGCACTCTCGACGACGTCATGGAGCACGGGTTCAGCCACGGATTCGGGGCGTCCGCGGCCAACCGTGAACTCGTGCGCTGGATGCGCGCCTACAACGACGGCCGGCCCGCGTCCGAGAGGCTCCGCTTCGCCGGTTTCGACGGCCCGCTGGAGATCACCGGTGCCGCGAGCCCCCGGGTGGCCCTCAGCGCGCTCCACGGCTACCTCGCGGCCCGGGTGGACCCGGGCCTGCTCCCCTGCTCGGCGGAGACACTCGACCGTCTGCTCGGCGTCGACGACCGGTGGACCGATCCCGCCGTGATGAGGGACCCGTCCCGGTCCGTGGGGCAGTCGGCCGAGGCCAAGGAACTGCGGCTGCTCGCCGACGATCTGGTGGCGCTGCTCGCCGCGCGGACTCCGCAGCTGCTGACGGCGACCTCACGGGACGACTGGGACCGGGCGTGCCTGTACGGGCGCACCGCGACGGGCCTGCTGCGCTACCACCACTGGATGGCCGACGCCTCCCCGAGCCGCCTGACGCGGCTGATGGGCCTGCGGAGCCAGCTGATGGCCGACAACCTCCTCGCCCTCGCCGAACGCGGCCCGGTACTGATCCACGCCCACAACGGCCATCTCCAGCGGGACAAGAGCTCGACGCGGATGGGCGACCTGCCGCTGGAGTGGTGGAGCGCCGGCGCGATCATGAGCACCTTGCTGGGCGAGGGGTACGCCTTCCTGGCCACGGCCCTCGGCACGATCCGGCACCGGGGAGTGGACACCCCGCCGCCGGACACCCTCGAAGGGCTCCTGTACACGCTCCCGGAGGACCGCTACGTCATCGATGCTCCCCGGCTGGCCACCGCCCTCGGCGCCACGCGGCGGGCGCCCCGTGTGTCCCCCTGGTTCGGCTACGCCCCACTCGACCAGGCCCAACTGGCCGCGTACGACGGGATGGTGTTCATCAAGGACGTCCCGAAGAGCTAGGTCCTGCCCGGCCGCACCGGCTCCCTCTCCGCGCCCGCCTTCCGGTGACTCCGCCTCCCCCCTGCCTGCTCGCCGACAGTTACAACCGGCAACACCTGCACATACACTTGCGTCCGCCGGGATCCCCCCGTTGACCTGGGACAACGCCGTCCTGTGGCCGGCCGGGCCAGTGAGGAGCGCATACCGTGTTCTATTACGTGCTGAAATATGTGCTGCTGGGGCCCCTGCTACGGCTGCTGTTCCGGCCCCGTATCGAGGGCCTTGAACACATACCCGCCGACGGTGCCGCGATCATCGCGGGCAACCATCTGTCGTTCTCCGATCATTTTCTGATGCCGGCCATCCTCAAGCGGCGCATCACCTTTCTCGCCAAGGCCGAGTACTTCACCGGCCCCGGGCTGAAGGGGCGGCTGACGGCCTTCTTCTTCCGCGGCGCCGGGCAGATCCCGGTGGACCGGTCGGGGAAGGAGGCCGGGCAGGCGGCGATCCGGGAGGGGCTCGGGGTGCTGGCCAAGGACGAGTTGCTGGGGATCTATCCGGAGGGCACCCGCTCGCACGACGGCCGGCTCTACAAGGGCAAGGTCGGGGTCGCCGTGATGGCGATCAGGGCGGGGGTGCCGGTGGTGCCGTGCGCCATGGTCGGTACGTTCGAGATCCAGCCGCCGGGCCAGGTCGTCCCGCGGATCAAGCGGGTGACGATCCGGTTCGGTGAGCCGTTGGAGTTCGCGCGCTACGCGGGTCTGGAGAACCAGAAGGCGGCGGTCCGGGCGGTCACCGACGAGATCATGTACGCGATCCTCGGGCTCTCCGGGCAGGAGTACGTCGACCGTTACGCGGCCGAGGTGAAGGCGGAGCTGGCGAAGGCGGAAGCGGCCAGGAAGTTCCCGCGGCTGCGCCGCTGAGAGCGGAATCGCCACCGGTGAACGCCTCTGGCCGCGAGACTTCCCGTACCTCTGGCGTCCCCGTAAGACCAGGGGAAACGCAGTGGTGATCGGTGCGACGGGACACGGGGGCGACCGGCGAACCGGTCACCCCCGTCCTCATGGCCCCGGGCCCTACGGCTTGGGCGTGGCGTGCGGAGCGCACGTCACATCGGCGCTGTCCAGCGCCCCCGTCAGCAGGTAGGACTTCACCCGGTCGTTGATGCAGGGGTTCAGCACATTGGTGATGCCGTGCGAACCGGCGTCGCGCTCGGTGATCAGACGCGACCCCTTGAACCGCTTGTGCAGCTCGACGGCGCCCGCGTACGGCGTGGCGGCGTCCCGGGTGGACTGCGTGATCAGCACCGGCGGCAGCCCCTTGCCGGTCTTGACCTCCACCGGGGTCTGCTGCTTGCTGCCCCAGGTGGCGCACGGCAGGTTCATCCAGGCGTTGGACCAGGTGAGGAACGGGTGGTCGCGGTGGAGCCGGGTGTTGTCCCGGTCCCACTGCTTCCAGCTCGTCGGCCACTTGGCGTCGGCGCACTCGACGGCGGTGTAGACCGCGTTGCCGTTCTCGGACTTGGCGTTGCCCACCGTGTCCGTCATATCGGGGGCGGCAGCGTCGATCAGCGCCTGTGTGTCACCGGCGAGGTACTTGCTCCAGACCGAGGCGACGGGCACCCAGCTGGAGTCGTAGTACGGAGCGCTCTGGAACAGGCTGAGCAGTTCGGCCGGTCCCACGAGGCCGCCGATGGGGTTCTTCTTCGCGGTGGCGCGAAGGGTGTCCCACTGCTTCTCGACCTGGGCGACGGTGGTCCCGATGTGGAAGGACGCGTCGTTCTTGGCGACCCACTCCATCCAGTCCTGGAAGCGGGTTTCGAAGGCGACGTCCTGGTCCAGGTTGGCCTGGTACCAGATCTTCTCCTTCGACGGGTTGACCACACTGTCGACGACCATGCGGCGCACATGCGACGGGAAGAGCGTGCCGTAGACCGCGCCGAGGTAGGTGCCGTAGGAGACGCCGACGTAGTTGAGCTTCTTGTCGCCGAGCGCGGCCCGGATGACATCCAGGTCGCGTGCGGTGTTGGGCGTCGTCATGTGCGGCAGCATCCAGCCGCTGCGCTCCTGGCAGCCGTCCGCGTACTCGGCGGCCAGCTTGCGCTGTGCGCGCTTGTCGGCCTCACTGTCGGGGACGGGGTCCAGCTTCGGCGCCTTGACGAACTCCTGCGGGTCGACGCAGGAGATGGGCGTCGAGTGGCCCACCCCGCGCGGGTCGAACCCGACGAAGTCGTAGGCCTTCGCGGCGTCGGCCCAGATGGCGTTCTTGGTGACGACGCGGCGCGGGAACGCCATGCCTGAGCCGCCGGGACCGCCCGGGTTGTAGACCAGGGAACCCTGGCGCTCCGGCTGGCTGCCGGTGTTGCCGATCCGGTCGACGGCGATCTTGATCTGCCGGCCGTTGGGCTTCGTGTAGTCGAGCGGGACGCTCACCCAGCCACACTGGATGGGCTTCTCCAGTGCCCAGTCGGCCGGGCAGTCCTGCCAGTCGATGCCCTTCTTCGCGGCCCGCTCGGCGGCGACCGTGGCGCCGTACGCCGCCGGGTCGGCCTGGTGGCGGCCGTCCGCGGTGGCCGCCGGGGCGGCTATCGCGCCCGCTATGAGCGTTCCCGTGAGCAGCGTGCCGGCCGAGCCGAGCACTGCGGTGCGTCTCAAGTGGAACCTCCCCCTCAGTGATGCGCGCCGCCTGCGGCAACGCGTTCGATTGGTTCCCGGGATCCTTTCGTCTGTGTGGCCGCTGAGAACAGGCCACCCGGCCATTTCTTTACCGAACCAATAACCGGTACGCGCTGTCCCGCTCAGCGGTACGCGGCGACGGATCCCTGGTTCAGGTGTTCGCGCAGCACCTCGTCCAGGACCCGCCGCAGCCGCAGGGCGTCCGGAGCGACCGCTGTGACGAGCGCCCCGGGTCCGGCCAGCGGGGTGAGTACGGCGGTGTCGCCCAGCAGCCGCGGTGGCATCGGCTTCTCCTCGAACTCCGGTCCTACGAGCAGGAGTTGGCCGACGGCCCGATGGCCGCCGAGGACCGCTCCGCCGTCCCAGCCGCCGGCCGCGCCGGGTCCGTGGGCGAGCTCCTGGTCGAGCAACGGGCGTCCGGCGCGGTGGACGGTGAGCCGGGTCAGAAGCCTGCCGGGCTCCTCGCCGTGCCGGCCGAGGATCTGCTCGTCGCGCAGCACCAGCCGGGCGGTGGCGGCGAGTTCGACCCGGGTGCGCATCCGCAGATCGCTGCCGTACGCCGAGATGAGCTGCTCCGGAAGCCAGTGCAGCTCACCGCCCTCCCCCACGGTCAGCCGCACGTCGTAGCGGGCGGGTTCGGCCGTGCGTCCGGGCAGGGCGACGGTCGCCGCCGCCGTGTCCACGGTGAGCCGGGCGCCGTCCCGTACCTCGGCCTCGATCGCGAGCCGGTCGCCGCCGAGCGGTGCGCTCATCGCGCCGACGACGGTGACCCGGAGGCCCGCCCCGGTGGCGCGGGTGCGGCGCGGGGCCAGCGGTCCCTCGCCGGTCAGTACGGGCAGTCCGGCACGGGTGGCGACGATACGGGCGGTGGCGTGGACGCTCATGCGGTCCAGTCGGCGAGTCGCGCCAGCACCCAGTCCGTGATGGGCCGTACCCCGTCCTCACCCGTCAACGAGGTGAAGACGACGGGCAGTTCACCGCGTTGCTCCTTGGCGTCGCGGGCCATCCGGCCGAGGTCGGAGCCGACGTACGGCGCGAGGTCCGTCTTGTTGATCACCAGCAGATCGGCGGTGGTGACACCGGGCCCGCCCTTGCGCGGGATGTCATCGCCGCCCGCCACGTCGATGACGAAGATCTGGGCGTCCACGAGGCCCTTGGAGAAGGTCGCGGTCAGATTGTCGCCGCCGGACTCGACGAGGATCAGATCGAGCGGGCCGACGGCGTCCTCCAGATCCTCGACCGCTTCCAGGTTGGCGGAGATGTCATCACGGATCGCGGTGTGCGGGCAGGCACCGGTCTCGACCGCCTGGATGCGCTCGGGCGGCAGCACCGCGTGACGGAGCAGGAACTCCGCGTCCTCGCGGGTGTAGATGTCGTTGGTGACGACGGCGAGCGACAGCCGGTCACGCAGCGTACGGCAGAGCGCGGCGACCGTCGCGGTCTTGCCCGAGCCGACGGGCCCGCCGAGGCCGATACGCAGAGCGCGCCGCCTGCCGTCGGGGCGCAGGGCGTCGGCGCTGACGGCTGCCGGGCCCAAGTGGCTGTGGTCGAGATGCATGATGCGGCTCCTGTCGGGCGGTACGGGGAGAGGACGCGGGGGCGGGACGGGCGGGCCGGGTCTCACGAGGCGAACAGCCGCACCGGCCAGCCCGCGTGCGCCTCCGCGGTGATGTCGAGCAGCGGGGCGGAGGCGGCGGGCAGCGCGTCGAGACCGTCCCTTGCCGCCCGCCCCGCCAGTTCCGCGGCCCGTCCGGCGACCCGGTCGAGTTCGGGTGCGAGGCGGGCGAGGACGGCGGTGGCCTCGAAGGGGTCGAGACTCAGCAGCCGTACGGCCGCGGTCGCGGGGCCGCTGACCGTTTCGTACCCCGCGCAGTACGCGGCGTCCTCGGGGGTGAGCCCGGCGGAGCGGGCCGTGAGGCCGAGGACGACCGGCTGGTGCGCGCCGCGCGGCCGGGCGGCGGCGAGCGCGTCCAGTTCGCCGCTGGGCCAGGTGGCGCGGGCGGCGCGCATCAGCTGCCGGCCGAGCTTGCGCGCGGTCGCCCGGAGCGCGGGTGAGGGGGTACGGGCGTCGGCGGCCTCGTCGAGCTCCAGCGGGTCGAGACCCCCGGCCGCCGCGGCGGCGAGGGCCGCCGCGGTCAGTCCGGTGGTGTTCAGCCGGCCCCGGCAGAACGCGGCCAGGCCGGCGGCGTCATGGATCCGCCCCGCCCTGACGGCGGGTTCGGCCCCGCCGGAGTGGGCGTGACCACCGGCGGGAAACCGGCCGTCGGCGAGTACGAGCAGTGCGGCGCGGTTCATCAGAACAGGAAGTAACGCTGGGCCAGCGGGAGTTCGGCGGCGGGCGCGGGCTCCACCGGCTCACCGTCGATGGTGACCGTGAAGGTGTCGGCGTCGACCTCGACGCGCGGCAGTGCGTCGTTCTCCCGCATGTCCGCCTTGGTGACCCCCCGGGTGTTGCCGATCGGTTCGAACCTCTTCGCCAGTCCGAGGCGTTCGGACAGTCCGTCCTCGATCGCCGCCTCCGCGACGAAGTTGACCGAGCCCGCCGCCGCCGCGCGGCCCAGCGCGCCGAACATCGGCCGTGGCAGCACCGGTTGCGGGGTCGGAATGGAGGCGTTGGCGTCGCCCATCTGCGCGTACGCGATCTGGCCGCCCTTGAGGACGAGTCGCGGCTTGACACCGAAGAAGGCCGGGTCCCAGAGCACCAGATCGGCGAGTTTGCCGGTCTCGACGGAGCCGATCTCCCGGTCGAGTCCCTGCGCGACCGCCGGGTTGATGGTGTATTTGGCGACATAGCGGCGGGCGCGGTGGTTGTCGGCGCGGCCGTCGCCTGGCAGGGCGCCGCGTCGCTTCTTCATCACGTGCGCGGTCTGCCAGGTGCGCATGATCACCTCACCGACGCGTCCCATGGCCTGGGCGTCGGAGGAGATGATCGAGATGGCTCCGAGGTCGTGCAGGATGTCCTCGGCCGCGATGGTGGAGGGCCGGATACGGGACTCCGCGAAGGCGAGATCCTCGGGCACGGCCGGGTTGAGGTGGTGGCAGACCATCAGCATGTCGAGGTGTTCCTCGATGGTGTTGACGGTGTGCGGCCGGGTGGGGTTGGTGGAGCTGGGCAGTACGTACGGCTCGCCGACCACGGTGATGATGTCGGGGGCGTGCCCGCCGCCCGCGCCCTCGGTGTGGTACGCGTGAATGGTGCGGCCCGCGATGGCGGCGAGCGTGTCGCCGACAAAGCCCGCCTCGTTCAACGTGTCGGTGTGAATGGCGAGTTGGGCCCCGGACTCCTCGCACACCCGCAGGCACGCGTCGATCACGGCGGGGGTGGCGCCCCAGTCCTCATGGATCTTGAACCCCAGTGCTCCGGCGCGCAGTTGGGCGCGCATCGAGGCCCGGGACATCGTGTTGCCCTTGCCGAGCAGCCCGATATTGACGGGAAAGGTCTCCAGCGCCTCGAACATCCGCGCGAGATGCCAGGCTCCGGGGGTGATGGTGGTGGCCTTCGTCCCCTCGGCCGGTCCGGTGCCGCCGCCCACGAGGGTGGTGACTCCGCTCACCAGCGCCTGGTCGACGACGGTCGGCGAGATGAAGTGGACATGCGCGTCGATCGCGCCGGCGGTGACGATCTTCCCGTTGCCCGCGATGACCTCGGTCTCGGGCCCGATGACCAGCTCGGGGTGGACGCCGTCCATGGTGTCGGGGTTGCCGGCCTTGCCGATTCCGGTGATCCGGCCGTCCCGTACCCCGATGTCGGCCTTGACGATGCCCCAGTGGTCGATGATCAGCGCGCCGGTGATCACGGTGTCGGGCGCGCCCTCGGCCCGGGTCGTACGGGACTGGCCCATCGACTCGCGGATCACCTTGCCGCCGCCGAACACCGCCTCGTCCCCGGCGAGTCCCGGTCCGCCCGAGCGGTCCTCCTCGATCTCGACCAGCAGATCGGTGTCGGCGAGCCGGATCCGGTCGCCGGTGGTGGGACCGAACAGATCGGCGTATCCGGCACGGGACAGCTCAGTCATCGAGGGGACCTCCGGTCTCTCCCCGCAGGCCGGGCACGACGCGCAGTCCGGTGAGGGGTACGAGTACGACATCGACGGGGATGCCGGGTTCGAAGCGCACGGCGGTACCGGCGGCGATATGCAGCCGCTTGCCGCGCGCGGCGGCCCGGTCGAACTCCAGGCCCGGGTTGGCCTCGGCGAAGTGGTAGTGCGAGCCGACCTGAACGGGCCGGTCGGCGGTGTTGAGTACGGTCAGCGCGGTGACCTCGCGGCCCTCGTTGAGTGCGATCGGACCGTCGGCGTACAGGATCTCTCCGGGAATCATCGGCCGCGCTCCCCCGTCAGACGATCGGGTCATGGACGGTGACGAGCTTCGTACCGTCCGGGAAGGTGGCCTCCACCTGGACGTCGTGGATCATCTCGGGGATGCCTTCCATGACATCGTCCCGGCCGAGCACCGCGCGCCCCGAGGCCATGAGTTCGGCGACGGTACGGCCGTCCCTGGCGCCTTCGAGGATGTGCGAGGTGATCAGGGCGACCGCCTCGGGATGGTTGAGCCGCAGTCCGCGCTCCCTGCGCCTGGCCGCCACATCCGCGGCCACATGGATGAGCAGGCGTTCCTGCTCGTGCGGGGTCAGTTGCACGCTTCCACCTCATCGTCTCCGGCCCGGTGACGGCCGGGCGCAGCGGAACCCTAGCCAACTTCAACACTCTGTTGAACGATCATCGGGTCGTTCGGGGCCAGGCATTGCACGTTAGGGCGGAAGTTTTTCCAGCGCGTTAACTGATCTTTTGCTCACCCATGGACATCAGGCCACGCAACCCGGGACGCCCCCGGGGCGATCGAGGACCGGGTCGTATACGGAGCCGTCGCCGTCACCTGCCATGGCCCGGAGGCCGGTCACCGCCCTCCGGGCCATGGCGGTCGGGCCGATGCTCCGCCGCGATCCCGAACCGCCGCCGCTCACCGGGCACGGAGGGCACGGGCCGGATGGCCGAGACCGAGCTGATCACCTGCTCCTCGGCCGCGTCCGGCTCGCTCTCCAGCCGCTCCAGGTCGGCGGCGGAGACCAGCGCGACCAGCGGCTTCCCGTGCCGGGTCACCACCACGCGCTCACCGCCGTAGACCACGCGGTTGATCAGATCGGCGAGCTCTGCCCGGGCTTGGGTCACCGGAATCTCGTAGGCCATGTTCCCCAGCTTAAGAGGGCACCGCACCGCGAGTGTTCGATCGGCCGAGGGCGACGCCTTCTGTACGTCCTGTACATTTTTCACAGAGAGCCGCGAGCCCCGCGAGACCCGCGTACGAGGAGAGGCATGCCATGAACCGTCCTTCAGCCCGCTACGTCCTGCCCGAGTTCACCGAGCGGACGTCCAACGGGACCCGCACCCTCGACCCGTACTCCAAGCTCCTCGAAGAGCGGATCATCTTCCTCGGCACCCCGGTCGACGACACCGCGGCCAACGATGTGATCGCGCAGTTCATCCATCTCGAATACGCCGCGCCCGACCAGGACATCTCGCTCTACATCAACTCCCCCGGCGGGTCGATCAGCGCCATGTCCGCGATCTACGACACGATGCAGATCGTCACCTGCGACGTGGAGACCATCTGCCTCGGTCAGGCGGCCTCGACCGCCGCCGTACTGCTGGCCGCCGGGGCGCCGGGCAAGCGGTTGGCACTGCCCGGCGCGCGGCTCGTCCTCCAACAGCCCGCCATCGAGGAACCGGTCCGGGGACAGCCGTCCGATCTGGAGATCCACGCGAAGGAGATGCTCCGACTACGGTCCCTGCTCACCTCCATGCTGGCGCGTCACACCGGGCAGAGCACGGAGCGGATCACCGAGGACATCGAACGGGACACCATCTTCGACGCGCCGGCCGCCAAGGCGTACGGGCTGCTCGATCACGTCGTACAGAACCGCAAGACGTCCCTCAACACGCCGCGTTCCCCGTTCGGCGAGCGATGAACGCCGGTGCCCGGGCGGCGAGTCGTTCCCGTATGGACGCCCCCCATACGGGAACGACTCGCACGTTCGGCGTATGAACCGACTGGACGAGTAAGGGGACGCAACTTGCGCGGAACGACCGCATCGGTGAAGCGCTCCCCAACTCCCGCGCGGGTAAGGCCCTCATCAGGGCTCGGGCTCCGGCGCGACACACCCCCTTCGCCACCCTTTTGGATCATCCGTGACGAACTTCACATATAGTCGTTTCGTCTCGGATATCCACCTGTTCCTGCGTCAAGATCCGTGGGACGACAAGCCCCCGCCACCGCGGCGGGGCGGTCCGGGCGGACGCCGAGTCCTGCCGCCGCACCGGATGCCTGGTCGACAGGAGTGGATCGGCAGGAGTGGAGGACCCAGGCAGTACGGGACGACGCCCGTTGTGGTCGTCCCTCGGGGTGAAGCCGTGAGAGCGGCCGGGCAACTTCGCCAGCCCGAACCCGACAGGTCATCCTTCACAGGCGGCTGACGAAGGGTTGCACATGACCGCGCAGACGACTGTCCCGTCTCTGTTGTCCAGGACCGGTGCGGTTTCGGTCCTCACACTCGCCGCGCTCGGCAGCACGATGCTCGTGCCCGGCGCCACGTCCGAGGCCGAGGCCGCCACGCGCGCGGTCGAGGCACTCAAGATCGCCGCCTCGAAGAAGGGCTCGCCGTACCGGTGGGGAGCCACGGGGCCCCATCGCTTCGACTGCTCCGGGCTGACGCTCTACTCGTTCAAGAAGGCCGGCAAGAAGCTCCCCCGTACAGCCCAGCAGCAGTACAACAACTCCCGCCATATCGCGTCCTCCGAGCGGCGCAAGGGGGATCTGGTGTTCTTCCACTGGGGCAACAGCGTCTACCACGTCGGGATCTATGCCGGCAGGGGAAGGATCTGGCACTCGCCGAAGACCGGGGCGCTGGTGCGGCTGGAACGGATCTGGACCCGAAGCGTCCTGTACGGCCGGGTGAACTGACCCCGGCCGCCGACACCGGCCCCCTCGCCACCACAGCCCTCCACACCCCCTTCAGCCCCGTCAGCGCCCTCAGCCGCCGGGCGCAAGGACGCTGACGAAGCGTCGGAGGGGCCGGCCCCGGTCCGCCGGGGCCGGCCCCGGTCCGCCGGGGCCGGCCCGTGCCGCCGGGGCCGGCCCGTGCCGCCGGGGTCAGCTCGCGTCGGCCGTGACCGGGGCCGCCCATGGCAGGACGATCCAGACCGTCTTGCCGCCCTCCGGGGTCGGGGTGACCGAGAGCTGTCCCCCCTGCTCGGCGGTGAGCGAGCGGACGATCACCATGCCGCGGCCGTTGTCCTGCTGCACGGCCGCAGGCAGCCGTTGCGGCCAGCGCGGATGGCTGTCGGTGACACCGACGCGCAGCTGCTCGTCGCGTTCGAGCCGGATCTCCACGGTGAACGTGGGTGACTGGCCGAGGGTGTGCTGCACCGCGTTGGTGGCCAGCTCCGAGACGATCAGCCGGACCGTCTCGGCCATGTCCTCCCGCGCCGGCAGCCCCCACTCGGCCAGCAGGTCCACGACGTATCTTCGCGCCGCGGTGACCGAGGCGGGATCGCTCGGCAGGGTGATGGATGCTTCCTGGTGGTCTGCCATGGCGACGCCGTCCCTTTCCCGCCGGGCCTGGCTCCGGCACAGAGTGGATGACTGCGCGGAGGGCCTCGGACCGTGCTTCGCGCCAGCCTGCCACTGATCGTGCCGTTCCCAGGGCCGATCCACCGAGATCTGCATATATCTGTCGCTCAAAGCGGTGAACTCTGCAACGCGAGACCGTATTTGGGCGGTGAAAAGATATCTTCTCCGCCGCGGCGCCCAAGGGGGCGACCCACACAGGGCGGGGAGGCAATCATTCATGCGGCATATTCCAGAGGTGCGTCGGCGCAGGCTCGGTGAGGAATTGCGCAAGCTGCGGCAGAGCGCGGGACTGACGAGCGGCCAGACCGCGCGGCTGCTCGGCTGGCATCAGTCGAAGGTCAGCAGGATCGAGACGGGCGTCAGCGGGGTGAAGGACGAGGATCTGGCGGGGCTGCTCGACGCGCTCGGCGTCACCGATCCACAACTGCGGCTGCTGCTCGGTGCCTTGGCCGGTACCACCAACAAGGGACAGGGGTGGTGGATGGCGTACGGCGGCGTGATCCCGCCACAGTACCGGGACTTCATCAGCCTGGAGTCCCAGGCCCGCACCGCGCGCACACTGGAGACCTCCGTGGTCCCGGGGCTGCTCCAGACCCCCGCGTACGCCCGCGCCGTGACGCGTGCCGCGCTCGGCGGGCTGCCCGCCGCGACGGTCGACTCCCTGGTCGAGGTGCGGCTCGCCCGCCAGGAGGTGCTGCGCACCGGCATACCCCTGGAGCTGCACGCCGTGCTGGACGAGGCGGTACTGCGCCGTCAGGTGGGCGGACCGGGCGTGATGCGGGAGCAGTTGCTACGGCTGTCGGAGCTGGCGCGGCTTCCGCATGTCTGTCTTCAGGTGCTGCCGTTCACGGCCGGTGGCTATGTGGGACTCACCGGCCCTTTCGTTATCTTCTCGTTTCCGCACATTACTGATCTGGATTTGGTCGTCCTCGACCATTTGACGAATAGCCTCTATCTGGAACGGAAAGAAGACCTTGAGGCGTACTGCGCGGCGTTCGGCACTATGCAGGCGCATGCCCTCTCGACAGAGGATTCATTGGATCTCATCGCCGGGATCGGTGACGGCGCCTAGGGAGCATCATGACCCCCCACCTGACATGGCCATACGCATGGCATCGCAGCAGCTACAGCACCGGCGCGAACAATTGCGTGGAGTGCGCCCCCAGCGACGCGGGCGGACTGGCCGTACGTGACTCCAAGGAAGTGACCCGACCTCATCTGTTCTTCTCCGTGGACGCCTGGACCTCCTTCGTCTCCGCGCTGCGCGACGGGGCGCCGACGCACTGACCGCTCGGCCCGCCGGGCCCGGTCGGCTCAGCTCGTCCCCCCGGGTGCGAGCGCGACGATCGTGTCCACCGCCGTGCCGATCTGCTGATCCGTCAGATCGGCACGGGCGGTGAGCCGGATTCTGGAGATACCGTCCGGCACCGACGGCGGACGGAAGCAGCCCACGACCAGCCCCGCCGCCCGGCACTCCGCGGCCCAGCGCACCGCCGCCTCAGGTGACGGCGCCCGTACGGAGACCACGGCGGCGTCCGGGCGTACGGCCGTCAGGCCCGCCCGGGTCAGCAGCCGGTGCAGCGTACGGGCCACCTCCCGCGCGCGGTCCGCTCTGGCGGGCTCCCGGCGCAGCAGCCGCAGACTCTCCAGCGCGCCCCCGACGGCCGCCGGCGCCAGTCCGGTGTCGAAGATGAACGTACGGGCCGCGTTGACCAGATGGCCGATGACGCGTGCCGGACCGAGTACCGCGCCGCCCTGGCTGCCCAGGGACTTGGAGAGCGTGACGGTGGCCACCACACCGTCCGCCCCGGCGATGCCCGCCGCGTCCGGCGTGCCCCGGCCGCCCGCCCCGAGCACCCCCAGGCCGTGCGCGTCGTCCACGAGCAGGGCCGCGCCTCGGGTACGGCAGACCTCGGCCAGCTCCCCGAGCGGCGCCGCGTCGCCGTCCACCGAGAACACCGCGTCGCTCACCATGAGCGCCCGCCGCCCGGCGTGCGCGTCGAGTGTCTTGCGTACGGCCTCGGGCTCGGCGTGCGGTACGACCACGGTCTCGGCGCGCGAGAGCCGGCAGCCGTCCACGATCGAGGCGTGATTGCCCGCGTCGGACAGCAGCAGCGAGTCGCGGGCCGTGAGCGCGGTCAGGGCGGCCAGATTGGCCGCGTACCCGGAGGAGAGGACGAGCGCGGCCTCGAAGCCGCAGAACGCGGCCAGTTCCCGTTCCAGTTCGGCGTGCAACTCGGTGCTGCCCGTGACCAGTCGGGAGCCGGTGGCGCCCGCGCCCCAGCGGCGCGCGGCCTCCGCCGCCGCGCCGGTCACCGCGGGGTGGCGGGTGAGCCCCAGATAGTCGTTGCTCGCCAGGTCGAGCAGTTCGGATTCGGCCGGGCGCGGCCGGAGCGTACGGACCAGACCGGACCGTTCGCGGCGACGCGCCTCGTCGTCGGTCCAGCCGAAGGGGTCGCGCTCCATGGTCAGGTCCTTTTGTAGGCAGCGCACAGACCTTAACCGGGTGGCGACCGGGTCAGGGTGTGGTCATACACACACCTCGATCCGACGGTGTTGTGGGGTTCCTCCTTTCCCCGGACGTCCCCGGTGGGCCAGGATCAGCACCATGGACCTGCTGAACACGCTGGTGGAGAAGGGCCTGCGGCGCGAGCCGCCGACCCGCGAAGAAGCGCTCGCCGTACTGGCGACCTCCGACGACGATCTGCTCGAAGTGGTGGCCGCGGCCGGGAAGGTGCGCCGTCAGTGGTTCGGGCGGCGGGTGAAGCTCAACTATCTGGTCAATCTGAAGTCCGGGCTGTGCCCCGAGGACTGCTCGTACTGTTCGCAGCGGCTCGGCTCCAAGGCCGAGATCCTCAAGTACACCTGGCTGAAGCCGGACGAGGCGTCGAAGGCGGCGGCGGCCGGAGTGGCGGGCGGGGCGAAGCGGGTCTGTCTGGTCGCGAGCGGCCGGGGTCCGACGGACCGGGATGTCGACCGGGTCTCGCAGACCATCGAGGCGATCAAGGAGCAGAACGAGGACGTCGAGATCTGCGCCTGTCTCGGGCTGCTCTCGGACGGCCAGGCGGAGCGGCTGCGGGCCGCGGGCGCCGACGCGTACAACCACAACCTCAATACGTCCGAGGGCACCTACGGCGACATCACCACCACCCACACCTATGCCGACCGGGTGGACACGGTGCGGCGGGCGCAGACCGCCGGGCTGTCCGCGTGTTCGGGGCTGATCGCCGGTATGGGGGAGAGTGACGCGGATCTGGTCGATGTCGTCTTCTCGCTGCGCGCGCTGGACCCGGACTCGGTGCCGGTCAACTTCCTGATCCCGTTCGAGGGGACACCGCTCGCCAAGGAGTGGCACCTCACCCCGCAGCGCTGTCTGCGCATTCTGGCCATGACGCGGTTCGTCTGCCCCGATGTGGAGGTCAGGCTCGCGGGCGGGCGCGAGGTGCATCTGCGCTCGATGCAGCCCCTCGCGCTCCATCTGGTCAACTCGATCTTCCTCGGGGACTATCTCACCAGCGAGGGCCAGGAGGGCCGGGCGGACCTGGAGATGATCGCGGACGCGGGCTTCGAGGTGGAGGGCGCGGACACGACCACGCTGCCCGAGCACCGTCGCGGGGGATGCGGTCCGTGTGGCGGGGACGAACCCGGCCGGTCCGCTCCGGATGCCGCGCACGATGAGGCCACGGACACCGGGGCGCCCCGTACGGACCTGGTGACGGTACGCCGCCGCGGCGCCGGTACCGACCTGGCGCCCAATGCCTGACATGGCCCCCGGTGAACTGCTGGCCCTGGACCGGGCCCATGTCTGGCATCCGTACGGCCCCATGCCCGGCCGTGCCGAACCGCTGGTCGTGGAGTCCGCGTCCGGGGTACGGCTGCGGCTCGCCGAACCCGCCCACGGACAGCGCGAGTTGGTCGACGGCATGTCGTCCTGGTGGTCGGCGATCCATGGCTACAACCACCCCGTGCTCAACGCCGCGGCGCGCGGCCAGCTGGACCGTATGAGCCATGTGATGTTCGGCGGGCTCACCCATGAGCCCGCCGTGCGTCTCGCGGCGTTGCTCGTCGACATCACGCCTGAGCCGCTGCGCCATGTGTTCCTCGCCGACTCGGGCTCGGTGTCGGTCGAGGTCGCGGTGAAGATGTGTCTCCAGTACTGGCGTTCGGTGGGCCGCCCGGCGAAGCGGCGACTGCTGACCTGGCGGGGCGGCTACCACGGCGACACCTGGCAGCCGATGTCGGTGTGCGACCCCGACGGCGGGATGCATGACCTCTGGTCGGGGGTGCTGCCCCGGCAGATCTTCGCGGACGCGCCGCCCGCCGGGTACGAGGCGCCGTACGCCGACGGTCTGCGCGCGCTCATCGCCCGGCACGCGGACGAACTGGCCGCGGTCATCGTCGAGCCGGTGGTACAGGGCGCGGGCGGGATGCGGTTTCACTCCCCCGCGTATCTGCGGGTGCTGCGGGAGGCGTGCGACGAGCACGATGTGCTGCTGATCCTCGATGAGATCGCGACGGGGTTCGGACGTACGGGGACGCTTTTCGCCGCCGAGCAGGGGGGCGTCTCGCCCGATGTGATGTGTGTCGGCAAGGCGTTGACCGGCGGGTATCTCACGATGGCGGCGACGCTGTGCACCGCGCGGGTGGCCGAGGGCATCTCGCGCGGCGAGGTCCCGGTGCTGGCGCACGGGCCGACGTTCATGGGCAATCCGCTGGCCGCCTCGGTCGCCCGTGCCTCGATCGAGCTGCTGCTCGACCAGGACTGGGCGCGGGAGGTCAAACGGATCGAGGCGGGCCTGCGCGACGGGCTCGCGCAGGCCGCGTCCCTTCCCGGTGTACGGGATGTACGGGTGCTGGGCGCCATCGGCGTCGTCCAGCTGGATCACGCGGTGGACATGGCGGCCGCGACGCGGGCGGCGGTGCGGGAGGGCGTGTGGCTGCGGCCGTTCCGCGATCTGGTGTACACGATGCCGCCGTATGTCACGGATGACCAGGATGTCGAACGGATCTGCCGCGCGGTGACGGCGGCGGCGGGAGAGGGCTGACGTATGCCGGTGCTGATCGTGACGGGGACCGGGACGGAGATCGGCAAGACCGTCGTCACGGCGGCGGTGGCCGCGGTCGCGCGGGCGCGCGGGCGTTCGGTCGCGGTGCTCAAGCCCGCGCAGACCGGGCTGGGTCCTGACGCGGCGGGTGACGTGGCGGAGGTCGCGCGGCTGGCGGGGTCCGTCACCGCCGTCGAACTGGCGCGGTACCCCGACCCGTTGGCCCCGGCGACCGCGGCGCGGCGGGCCGGCGCGGCGCCGGTGGGGCCGGAGGAGATCGCCGACGCGGCCGAGAAGCTGGCGACCGAGCATGATCTGGTGCTGGTCGAGGGCGCGGGCGGACTGCTCGTACGGTTCGACGAGACGGGCGCGACGCTCGCGGACGCGGCCCGGCTGCTGGCGGCCCCGGTGCTGATGGTGGCCCCCGCCGGGCTCGGCACGCTCAATATGACCGCGCTGACCGCGGAGGCGCTGCGGGCGAGGTCGCTGACGCTCGCGGGGGTCGTGATCGGCAGCTGGCCGGCCGTGCCCGATCTCGCGGCGCGGTGCAATCTGACGGATCTGCCGGAGTCCGCGGGAGCGCCGCTGCTGGGCGCGGTGCCGGAGGGCGCGGGCGCGCTGGCTCCCGGGGAGTTCCGGGAGCGCGCGGCGTCCTGGCTGGCGCCCCGGCTGGACGGACGGTGGGACGCGAGGGCGTTCACGCGGGAGGCGGCGGCGACGGGCCCGTCCGGAGCGGCGGCGGAAGCGGCCGGGACTCCGTGAGGGTGTCCGGCCGGGGTCGGAGCCTCCGGCCGCGCTGACCACGGGACGGAAACCGTTCGCCCCGGACGTACGGCCGATGGTGGGATTGCCCGCATGGATGATTTCCGGATACGGGCCGCGACGCCGGCCGACCTCGACGCGGTGCTGGCCTTCTGGAAGGACGCCGCGGAGGGCACCAGCATCACGGACGACCGCGACGGCATCGAGCGGCTCGTGGCCCGCGACCCCGAGTCCCTGATCCTCGCGGAGCGCGACGGCGCGATCGCGGGCACGGTGATCGCGGGCTTCGACGGCTGGCGCTGTCATCTGTACCGGCTCGCGGTCCATCCGGACCAGCGGCGTCTGGGGATCGGCGGCGCGCTGCTGACGGCGGCGGAGGAGCGCTTCGTACAGCTGGGCGGGAGGCGCGGCGACGCGATGGTGCTCGACCGCAATGAACTGGCGCGGCACACCTGGCGGGCGTCCGGCTACACCCCTCAGCCGCAGTGGACCCGCTGGGTGAAACCGCTGGGTGAGACGGCGGCGTGAAACCGCTGGGTGCCGGCTGATCCGCTGGCAGACGGCTGCCGGACGGCCGATGTCGCGCGATCCTCCCCTCGCTGACCGATCCTGGGGCTGACCCATCCTGGGACGGAGGTGAATCGATGACCGAGGTGCTTCTGCTCGTCGTGGCGGTGCTGCTGTCGCTCGCCTGCGGGGCCTTCGTAGCGGCGGAGTTCTCCCTCACCACCGTTGAGCGCGGAGAGCTGGAACGGGCCGCCGCGCGCGGGGAGCGGGGGGCCGCGGGTGCGCTGAAGGCCGCACGGAGCCTCACCTTCCAGCTCTCCGGCGCCCAGCTGGGGATCACCGTGACCAATCTGCTGGTGGGCATGGTCTCCGAGCCGTCCATCGCCGCACTGATCCGCGGGCCGGTCGAGGCCGTGGGGCTGTCCCCCGCCGTCTCCTCCTCGCTGGCGCTGGTGATCGGTACGGCCCTGTCGACCGTCTTTCTGATGATCGTCGGCGAGCTGGTACCGAAGAACTGGGCGATCTCGTCGCCGCTGGCCGTCGCCAAGGTGGTGGCCACCCCCCAGCGGTATTTCAGCGCGGTCTTCCGTCCGTTCATCGGTCATCTCAACAACACCGCCAACCGGATCGTGCGCGGGTTCGGCCTTGAGCCCACCGAGGAGCTGGCCTCCGCGCGCGGACCCAAGGAGCTGGCCGCCCTGGCCCGGCACTCCGCGAAGGAGGGCGCGCTGGAGGCGGACACCGCCGAGCTGTTCGTACGGACGCTCAGCCTGTCCGCGCTGACCGCCGAGAACGTGATGACCCCACGGGTGCGGGTGATGGCCCTCGATGTGCGTGCCACGGCGGAGGATGTCGCCAACGCCAGCCGCGCCACCGGCCTCTCGCGCTTTCCCGTCTACCGGGGCAGTCTGGACACCGTCGTCGGCACCGCGCACATCAAGGACGTACTGGCGCTCCCCGCCGAGCGGCGGCCCCGGCAGCCGGTGGCCGGACTGCTGCGCGAACCGCTGCGGGTGCCGGAGACCCTGACGGTGGACCAGCTGCTCGACCGGCTGTCGGGCGGTGCCACGATGGCCGTCGTGATCGACGAGTACGGCGGGACGGCGGGCGTCGTGACGCTGGAGGACATCGTCGAGGAGGTCGTCGGCGAGGTGCGCGACGAGCACGATCCGCAGGAGATCCCCGGTCTGGCGCTGCTGGGCGAGGACGCGGAGGGCCATGGGCTCTGGTCGGCGGACGGCGCGGCGCGGGCCGACCAGCTGAGGAACGTCGGACTGCGGATGCCGGAGGGGCCCTACGAGACGCTCGCCGGTCTGGTCGCCATGGAGCTGGGCCGAATCCCCGCCGAGGGCGACCGTCTCGTACTGGACGGCTGGGAGCTGGAGGTCGTGGACGCCACGGGACGGCGCGCGGCCCGGCTGCTGCTGCGCGCGCCCCCGTCGCCTGCCGAGGACGGTGAGGAGGAGGGATGATCATCGCGCTCCAGCTGTTCGTCGGTCTGCTGACGCTGGTCGTCAACGCCTTCTTCGTCGCGTCCGAGTTCGCCCTGATCTCCGTACGCCGCAGCCAGATCGAGCCGGAGGCGGAGGCCGGCAACCGGCGGGCGCGCCATGTCATCTGGGGTCTGGAGCATGTGTCGGCGCTGCTGGCGGCGGCGCAGCTGGGCATCACGCTGTGCACGCTGGTGCTCGGTATCGTCGCCGAGCCGGCCATCACGCATCTGCTGGAGCCGGTCTTCCGCGCGGTGGGGGTGCCGCGCGGCCTGGTGCATCTGATCTCGTTCCTGATCGCGCTCACCGTGGCCACCTATCTGCACATGCTGCTCGGCGAGATGGTGCCGAAGAATGTCGCCCTGGCCGGTCCCGCGCGGGCGGCGCTGCTGCTCGGCCCGCCGCTGGTCGCGCTGGCGCGGGCGCTGCGCCCGGTGATCTTCACGGTCAACGCCTTCGCCAACGCGCTGCTGCGGCTGCTCCGGGTGGAGACGAGGGACGAGGTGACCGCCACCTTCTCCGACGACGAGCTGGCCCGTCTGGTCACGGACGCGGGCCACGCGGGGCTGCTGGACGACCGGGCGGCCGAGCGGCTGCACGACGCGCTGGAGCTGGGACGCAAGCCGGTGCGCGAGGTGGTGATGCCCCTGGAGCGGGTGGTCACCGCGCGGCTCGGGATCACCCCGGAGGGGCTGGAGAGCCTGGCGGTGGAGACCGGGTTCTCGCGCTTCCCGGTGGTGGACACCTCGCGGCGGATCCTCGGCTATCTCCATGTGAAGGACGCGCTGGACGCCGGACCGCGCGACGAACCGTTCCCCCTCCAGGGGATGCGGACGATCGCGCGGGTACGGGCCACGACGCCGATGGACGACGTACTGACGGCGATGCGCCGCAGCCGAACCCATCTGGCCGCGGTCGAGGACGAGGAGGGCAGGCTCGAAGGGCTGGTGACGATGGAGGACGTACTGCGCGAGCTGGTGGGCAGGCACGCGTAGGACGTGCGGGGCGCCGGGGGGGCGTGCGGAGGGTGTGCGGAGCGCGGGGGGCGTGCGGGGCGGCGCGTCGCGAACGTCCCGCCGGGGCCCCTTGGAGCGCGGTCCATACCGAGCGGTACGATCGCTCCGCCATGGAGATGAATGCCAACTACACCAGTTTCGTCGCGGTCGGTGACTCCTTCACCGAGGGCATGTCCGACCTCCTCCCCGACGGCTCGTACCGCGGCTGGGCGGATCTGCTCGCCGGCCGGCTCGCGGCCCGTACCCCCGGGTTCCGGTACGCGAATCTCGCGGTACGCGGAAAGCTCATCGGCCAGATCGTCGCGGAGCAGGTGGATGTCGCCGCCGCGATGAAACCGGATCTGGTGACGCTGGTCGGCGGGCTCAATGACACCCTGCGGCCGAAGGTCGACATGGGACGGGTGCGCGGGCTGCTCGCCGAGGCGGTGGAACGGCTCGCCCCGGCCTGCGGACAGCTGGTGCTGATGCGCAGCCCCGGCCGGAACGGCCCGGTGATGGAGCGGTTCCGGCCGCGGATGGAGGAGCTGTTCTCCTTCGTGGACGAGCTGGCCGCGCGCCATGGCGCGCTGGTCGTCGATCTGTACGGGGCTCCGGCGCTCGGTGATCAGCGGCTGTGGGACGCGGACCGGCTGCATCTGACCGGCGAGGGCCATCGCCGGGTCACCGAGGCCGTCTGGCAGACGCTGGGGCTGGCCGCGGAGGACGACTGGCGCGCGGAGCTGCCGCCGGCCGTGCCCGTGGGGTGGCCCACGCGGCGGACGAGCGACCTCCGGTTCGCCCGGCGGCATCTCGGACCGTGGATCATGCGTCGGGTCACGGGGCGCTCCTCCGGGGACGGCCGGCCCGCGAAGCGGCCGGAGCTGCTGCCGTACGAGACGTACAAGACGCATGAGACGCACGAGACGCACACGACGCACGGGGCAGCGACGTACGGGACACCGGGGACCCACGACATACCGGAGCCCGGCTCCGGCGCGCGCGGGCTTCCGTAGCAAGCCACAAAAACGCCCGCGGCGCCGACCTGCACAAACCGCCTATAGAATCCCTTCACGTGACTGCCAAGCCTCGTATCCCCAATGTCCTTGCCGGCCGCTACGCCTCGACGGAACTGGCCGTGCTGTGGTCGCCCGAGCAGAAGGTGAGGC
Organism: Streptomyces sp. NPDC051662; assembly: GCF_040681655.1. NCBI lineage: Bacteria > Bacillati > Actinomycetota > Actinomycetes > Kitasatosporales > Streptomycetaceae > Streptomyces > Streptomyces sp. NPDC051662. The sequence continues at coordinate 168,066 of NZ_JBFAZD010000013.1, read as the reverse complement.
TGGAGCGTCAGCTCTGGCTCGCCGTGCTGCGGGCCCAGCGGGATCTGGGGATCGAGGTGCCCGAGTCCGCCCTCGCCGACTACGAGCGCGTCCTCGACCAGGTCGATCTGGCGTCGATCGCCGAGCGGGAGAAGGTCACCCGGCACGATGTGAAGGCGCGGATCGAGGAGTTCAACGCGCTCGCCGGCCATGAGCAGGTGCACAAGGGGATGACCTCCCGCGATCTGACGGAGAACGTCGAACAGCTCCAGATCCGGCTGTCCCTGGAGCTGACGCGGGACCGTACGGTCGCGGTGCTCGCCCGCCTCGGCAAGCTCGCGGGCGAGTACGGGGAGCTGGTCATGGCCGGCCGCTCGCACAACGTCGCCGCGCAGGCCACGACGCTCGGCAAGCGGTTCGCGACCGCCGCGGACGAACTGCTCGTCGCGTACGGACGCCTGGACGATCTCCTCGGCCGCTACCCGCTGCGCGGGATCAAGGGCCCGGTCGGCACCGCGCAGGACATGCTCGATCTGCTGGGCGGGGACACCGCGAAACTGGCCGAGCTGGAACTCCGCATCGCCGGGCATCTGGGCTTCGCCCAGGCCTTCACCTCCGTCGGCCAGGTGTATCCCCGCTCCCTGGACTACGACGTGGTGACCGCGCTGGTGCAGCTGGCGGCGGCGCCGTCCTCGGTCGCCAAGACCATCCGGCTGATGGCCGGGCACGAGCTGGTCACCGAGGGCTTCAAGCCCGGCCAGGTCGGCTCCTCCGCGATGCCCCACAAGATGAACACGCGCTCCTGCGAGCGGGTCAACGGCCTCATGGTGATCCTGCGCGGCTACGCGTCGATGACCGGCGAGCTGGCGGGCGACCAGTGGAACGAGGGCGACGTCTCCTGCTCGGTGGTCCGCCGGGTGGCGCTGCCGGACGCGTTCTTCGCCTTCGACGGACTGCTGGAGACCTTCCTGACGGTCCTCGACGAGTTCGGCGCGTTCCCCGCGGTCGTGGCGCGTGAACTGGACCGCTATCTGCCGTTCCTGGCCACGACCAAGGTGCTGATGGGCGCCGTACGGGCCGGGGTGGGCCGGGAGGCGGCGCACGAGGTCATCAAGGAGCACGCCGTGGCCTCGGCCCTCGCCATGCGCGAACAGGGCGCCGAACGCAATGAGCTCCTCGACCGGCTGGCCGCGGACGACCGCATGCCGCTCGACCGGCCCGCGCTGGACGCGCTGATGGCGGACAAGCTCTCCTTCACGGGCGCGGCGGAGGACCAGATCGCGACGGTGGTGTCCCGCGTCGAGGAGATCGTGAAGCGCCACCCGGAGGCCGCGGGCTATACGCCGGGCTCGATCCTGTGACCTCCGGATGAGGCCCGAGGAGCTCGAAGCCGCCCGGGACCGCGTCATCCCCGACGTGGTCGCGGGCGGTCTGCGTGTGCTGTTCTGCGGCATCAACCCGGGCCTGATGTCCGCGGCCACGGGCCACCACTTCGCCCGCCCCGGCAATCGGTTCTGGCCGGTGCTGCACCTGTCCGGCTTCACCCCGCGACAGCTGAGGCCCGCCGAGCAGGACGAGCTGCTGACATACGGCCTGGGCATCACCAATGTGGCGGCGCGGGCCACGGCACGGGCCGACGAACTGACCGACGAGGAGTTCCGCGAGGGCGGCCGGCTCCTCGCGGTGAAGGTGGCACAGCTGCGGCCGAACTGGCTGGCGGTCGCGGGCATCACGGCGTACCGGACGGCGTTCGACGACAAGAAGGCGCGCATCGGACCGCAGGAGCGGACGATGGGCGACACCAGGATCTGGGCCCTGCCCAACCCGAGCGGCCTGAACGCGCATTGGACGGCTAGGGCGTGTCTTCAAAGTAGCGCCGTCCGCCCGGAGGGCGGGCCCGGCGGCGTCCGGCGCGTGCGATCGCAAGGCGGAGGGTCTCCCCAGTACTGGACGTACTGGGGTGACCCGACAACGCAGCGAGCGTGCGTGCCGGGCGTCGCCGGGCAGGCGGGACTTTGAAGACACGCCCTAGGACGATGGCGGCGGAGTTCGCGCGGCTGCGGGCGGCCTCGATGGCCGCGTAGGTCCCGTCCGGTCGAGCGGGCCGTTCCCCGATCTCACAGGGCGTCACACCCAGGGCCTTTCGGACGCGACGCGGTGCGCCGCGTGATGTGACCGGGCGGCCGGAGAACAATGGGACCATGTCTCATATCGCGCCGGGTGGCGATCCGCCTCCGTTGAGCTGGGAAACGCCCGCGGAGCGGGCCGACCGCAATCTGCTCGAACTTCTGCAGGAACTGCGGGTCGTGCAGACCGGCGTGCAGATCGTCTTCGCTTTCCTTCTCGGTGTGGCCTTCACGAACCGGTTTCTCCACCTCGACCACCTCGAACGCGGCACCTACGTGGTGACGTTGCTGCTCACGGTGGTCTCCTCGGCGGTGCTCGCGACTCCGGTCGCACTGCACCGCGGGCTGTTCCACCGGGGCGCCAAGATCCGGATCGTCGCCCTGTCCGCGCGGCTCGCCGAAGTCGGGCTGGTCTTCCTCGCCCTCGCGCTCAACGGCGTTGTTCTCCTGCTCATGGATGTCGTCCTCGGGCTGACCGCCGCCATCGCGATCACGGCCGCGACGCTCACCCTGTTCACCGGCCTGTGGTTCGTCCTCCCGAGGGCGCTACGCCGCCCGGCCCCATGACGCGGGCGGGCACTCACCCCGGCCCGGGTGGGACGCACCACTCGCAGCACCGGCGGGCACCGAGTACCATCCGCCTACACGCGCACGAGCTTGGAGGACACACCGTGGGGCGGCTGACCGGTGGAGACCCTTCGCTCCTGCGGCGGATCAACTCCGCGGTGGTGCTGCACTCCCTGCGGGACTCCGGTGATCTCACGCTGACGGATCTGACCCGGATCACGGGGCTCTCCCGGCCGACGGTCGAGGGCGTGGTGGAGGGCCTGATAGAAACGGGCCTGGTCGTGGAGTCCGCGCCGGCGGAGGGCGGGACCCGTAAGCAGGGCCGGCCGGCGCGCCGGTTCCGGTTCCGGGCCGAGGCCGGATATCTGCTGGGCATCGAGATCGGGCCGCACCGGGTGGCCGCGCTGATCTCCGGGCTGGACGGCCGGATCATCGGCGCCGGTTCACGGGTGGTCTCGGAGACGGCCGACGCGGACGAGCGCCTCGAACGCGTACGGCTGGTCGTCGCCGATGTGCTGCGCCGCACCGGGGTGTCACGCGGTTCGCTGCGCGCGGTCGGGGTCGGCAGCCCCGGCATCGTGGAGGCCGACGGGACCGTACGGCTGGGCACCGCGCTGCCGCAGTGGACCGGGCTGCCGCTCGGCGAGCGGCTGCGGCGCTCGTTCCGCTGTCCGGTGCTGGTGGAGAACGACGCCAACACGGCGGCCGTGGCCGAGCAGTGGAAGGGCGCGGCCATCGACTCCGACGACATCGTCTTCGTACTGGCCGGGCTCAGCCCCGGGGCGGGCGCCCTGATCGGCGGCCGGCTGCACCGCGGCTTCGGTGGCGCGGCCGGTGAGATCGGGGCGCTGCATCTGCTGGGGCGCGGCGCGAGTCCGGAGGCGCTGCTGTCGACGACGGACGAGCCGCTGCATCCGCTCGACGAGCAGGCGGTGGCGAAGGTCTTCGCCGATGCCAAGGGCGGGGACGTCCGGGCTCAGGAGGCGGTCGAGCGGTTCACCGAGCGGCTGGTGCACGATGTGGCGGCGCTGGTGCTGGCGCTGGATCCGGAGCTGGTGGTGATCGGCGGCTGGGCCGCCGGGCTCGACGGCGTACTGGACCCGCTGCGTGACGCGCTCTCCCGCTTCTGTCTGCGCCCGCCGCGCGTGGCGCTCTCGCTGCTCGGCGAGGCGGCGGTGGCCACGGGCGCGCTGCGGCTGGCGCTCGACCATGTCGAGGAGCAACTGTTCGCGGTGGAGGGTACGGTGACGGCCCGCCGCTGAGCGACGGGCCGCTTGAAGGGGCTGGGTGAACGGGCCTCAGGACGCGCGGCGCTCCTGCGGCTCCTCGCTGATCTCCAGGTCACCGGAGTCCCCGAACGTGAGCCGGCAGGTGTCGGCGCGGTATGTGGCCACCGATACGGCGGCGTTACGGCCCGCCACGACATAGCGCGTCGTGACGACGAGGACGGGTGCGCCGGGCAGCCGGTCCAGCTCCCTGGCGTCGTCCGCGCGCGCGGAGCCCAGTTCCACGGCGCGGTCCTGGCCGTCGAGGCCGAGGCGCTGGAGCTCACGCAGGACGGCGCGGGCACGCACGGGCCCCTCGGGCGACTCGATGGCCGACAGCTCGGGCACCGACGAGGCGGGTACGTAGAGCAGTTCGGCCGCGACGGCCTGGCCATGGGTGGAGCGGACCCTGCGGACGGTGTGGACCTCTTCGCCGGCGTCCGTCTCCAGCAGCCGGGCCACCGCGGTGGGCGCGGGCGCCATGGCACAGTCGACGGGCTGCCAGGCGTCCTGTACGGTGCCGGGCCATTCGTGCTGGGTGGTGGAGACATCGACACCCACGCGCGGCGGGGCGACGGTCGTGCCGACCCCGCGGCGGCGCTGGAGCCGGCCTTCCAGCTCCAGCTGTTCGAGCGCCTGCCTGAGCGTGGCGCGGGCGACTCCGAAACGGGCGGCCAGATCACGCTCGTTGGGCAGGACCTCCCCCACCGCGAAGTCGGAGTCGAGCGCTTCGCCGAGCACGGTCTTGAGGTGCCAGTACTTAGGCTCCGGCACTGCTTCCAGCTGCGTGGTCCCCACCCTGATCCTCCGCAATCGCCGTCTCTCCGGCGGGTTTTCCATGCCCTTGTTTATTAAAGGTTCCTGCACTAAATAGTGACGATAGGACGGGCCATCCTGTTGGTCAAGACCAATCCTCCGTCGGTCACGGAGAGAAGTCACTCTCCGACGCAGGGTGTTCACAGTACGTTCGTACGCTGGTGAGGCGCGCGTGACACAGGCCCGGCCGTCCGGATCGGACCCGGCGCCGGGAGTCGGCGGAAGCGACGAGCAGGGCTTACGCGGAGGGGCGCTCCAGGGCGGCGCCACTGAGCTTGTCCGGATTCCGCACGATGTAGACGCGCTCCACCTTGCCGTCCCCGATCTCCAGCTGGAGGACGAGATCGGGTACTCCGCCGTCGAGGACGAGCACCGCGGGGGCGCCGTTGAACTCCATGGCCCGCAGCTCGAACAGCGCCGCTCCCTCCGCGACGGCGAACATGAACCGGCCCACCTTGTCGGCGCCCTCGATGATCCGCAGCGGCGCCTTGGCCTTGCCGCCGCTGTCGCCGATCAGCCGTACGTCGGGCGCCAGCAGGGCGAGCAGCGCGTCGAGATCGCCGCCACCCGCGGCGGCGAGGAACCGCTCGGTGAGGGCGCGGCGTTCGGCCGGATCGACGTCGTAGCGCGGCCTGCGTTCCTCGACATGGCGCCGGGCCCGGCCCGCCAGTTGTCTGACGGCGGCCTCGCTGCGCTCCAGGGTGACGGCGATCTCGCCGAACGGGAAGCCGAACGCCTCGCGCAGCACGAACACCGCGCGCTCCAGTGGTGAGAGGGATTCGAGGACGACCAGCACGGCGACGGACACCGAGTCGGCGAGCACGGCGCGCTCGGCCGTGTCGGGGAGTTCGGGTCCGAAGTCGGTGACGATCGGTTCGGGCAGCCAGGGGCCGACATAGGACTCGCGCCGCGCCTTCGCCTGCCGGAGCCGGTCGATGGCGAGGCGCGTGGTGATCCGTACGAGATACGCGCGCGGCTCGCGGATGTCCGCGCGCTCGGCGGCGCTCCAGCGCAGCCATGCCTCCTGCACCACGTCCTCGGCGTCGGCGACCCCACCGAGCATGCGGTAGGCGACCCCGGTCAGTACGGGCCGGTGCGCTTCGAATTCGTCGGTGCTCGCGGTGTCGGTCGCCACCTTCCCATCCCAGCCGATGGGCGTACCGGCTGTCCAGGCGATTTGGCCGTCGCGTCAGGGCCGGGAGTGCTGACGGTGCGCCGGTTCACCCTCCCGGGCAACGTCCCTGGGCCGCCGCCGCTTCGCCAGGACTCCCGAGCCGCCGGCCACCCCCGCGCCCACCAGCAGACTCCCGGCCGCCTGTGCCGCGCCGTAGGTCCCCGTTCCCACCAGGGGCGCGGTGAGCGCCGCTGAGACCGGGATCAACCCCGAGAAGAGCGTGGCGCGTTCGGCGCCGATCCGCTGTATGCCCATGTACCAGCAGACGAAGCCGACGACGGTCACCACCACGGCCTGCCAGAGCAGCGCCGCGCTCTCCTGGCCGGTCGGGACGCGCAGTACGTGGGCGCCGTCGAGGACGAGTCCGATGATCAGGGACTCCACGGCCGCGATCCCGCAGACCGTGGCCGACAGCAGCCGGGGGCCGAGCGGTCGCAGTACCGGTACGGCGATGACCGCGAAGCCGACCTCACCGAGGAGCGCGCCCACCGACCAGACGATGCCGGCCGGGTCCGTACGGCCCCATCCCTGGACGGCGAAGGCGCCGGCCGCCACCAGGAGCGCCCCGATCACCGCCGGGCGGGCCGGCCGGCGGCGGGCCGTCAGCGGGATCAGTACGGCGACCACGATCGGCGCGCATCCGACGAAGACGCCGGGGACGGCGGGCTCCGCGGTGCGTTCCGCGGCCAGGATCGCGAGGTTGAACCCGACCATGCCGATCGCCGCGAGCGCCGCGAGCCGCCCCCACTGGCGGCGGCTCAGCGAGCGCAGGGCGGCCGTGCCACCGCGGCCGGTCAGGGGCAGGAGCAGCAGGCAGGCGATCCCGTAGCGCAGGGCCTGGCCGCCCGCGTACGGATAGGCGCCGAGGAGGCTGTTGGCGGTGAAGGAGGCGCCGACGAGGACGCAGGCGAGGGCGGCGAGGAGCGCCCCTTGGACGGAGTTCGCTTTCATGGGGCCGACGCTAGGGAGTCGCGCGGTCCGGTTTAAGGTCCATTTCCATGGCGTCATCGGGGACCAATTCACCGACCGATTCATCGGCCGATTCATCGACCGAGCCGTCGGCCGAGCCAGCGACCGAGCCACCGGCCTCCTTGGCGTCCGGCTCCTCGGCCGGGCCCTCTGGGGAGGGCGGGACCGCGGCGTGGGAGCTGCTGACGACGGCCGCCGCCGCGCCCGCCCGGGGCCGGGGCCGCGCGCTCCAGTCCGCGCTGCGCGCGGCCGTCCGGTCCGGGCGGCTCGGCGCCGGGACCCGGCTGCCCGCCAGCCGTGAGCTGGCCGCCGATCTGGGGGTGTCGCGCGGGCTGGTCACGGAGGCGTACGAGCAGCTCACGGCCGAGGGCTATCTGCGCAGCGGACGCGGCGCGGGTACGTGGGTGAGCGACGCGGTGCGGTCGGCCGCGCCCGAGGTCCGTGATCTCGCCCCGCGCTCGCCCGGGGCGCGGGCCGATTTCCGTCCGGGCACCCCTGATCTCTCCCTCTTCCCGCGCGCGGCCTGGGCGGCGGCGCACGCGTCCGTACTGGCGCGGCTGCCGCATCACGCGCTGGGCTATCCCGACCCGCGCGGACTGCCGGCGCTCCGTACCACGCTGGCCGCGCTGCTGGCCCGGCGGCGCGGTGTGGCGGCCGATCCCGAGCGGCTGGTGGTCTGTTCCGGGGTGGCCCAGGCGGCGACGCTGCTCGGATTCGTCCTGCGCGGGCGCGGGCTGCGTACCGTCGGCATGGAGGATCCCGGCAGTCCTGAACACGCCTCGCTATTCGCCTCGTCCGGGCTCGGGACCGTCCCCCTGCCGCTGGACGCGGAGGGGCTGGCTCCGGGGCCGCTGGCCCGTTCGGGGGTGCGTGCCGTGGTGACGACCCCCTCCCACCAGTTCCCTTCGGGGATCGCGTACTCACCGCGGCGCCGTACGGAACTCCTGGAGTGGGCGCGGTCCGTGGACGGTTTCCTTCTGGAGGACGACTACGACGGCGACTTCCGGTACGACAGGGCGCCGGTCGGCGCGCTCCAGGGACTGGACCCGGAACGCGTGGTCTATACGGGCTCGGTGAGCAAATCGCTGGCCCCCGGACTGCGGCTCGGCTGGCTGCTGGCACCGCGCGAGCTGCTGGACGAACTCGTCGAGCGCAAGCGCACCATGGATCTGGGCAATCCCTCGCTCGACCAGGCGGTGCTGGCGGAGTTCATCGAACGGGGCGGTTACGACCGTCAGTTGCGCCGCTGCCAACGCGCCTACCGGGAGCGGCGGGACGCGCTGGTCGCGGCCCTCGCCAGGCACTTCCCCGGTACGGAGGTCAGCGGGATCGCCGCGGGGCTCCATGTCATCGCCCGGCTGCCCGCGCGCCACGGCCCCGAGCCGCGGTTCCTGCGGCGGGCGGAGGAGGCGGGTATCGCGCTGCGTGCGCTGGCGGACCACGGGACGGCGCGGCCGGCGGACGGCCTGGTACGACTGGTCATCGGATACGCGCAGTTGACGCCGGGCGGGATCGAGCGGGGCGTGCGGCTGCTGGCCGAGGCCGCCCGGGACGGGTAGGGCACGTCCGGTTGTTCACCCGGGGTTCGCGCACCGGCCGCCGCCGGGCATTAGGCATGGCATGACACCCCGACGCACCATCTGTCCAGGAGACGCATCGATGTCGCACGACGCCCGTAATACCTCCCCCGCCCCCTCTTCCGCTCCGGCCGCGGACACCCCGAGAGGTCCCGGCCGCCGCGGTGTGCTGCGCGGCTCGCTCGCCGCCTCCGCCGTGCTGGCGCTGCCCGGTGCCGCGCTCGCGGGCGCGGCCCCCGCCCAGGCGCTGTCCGGCCGGCCGCGCGCCGCCTGGGGTGTACAGGCCGGCGATGTCACCTCCTCGTCCGGACTGGTGTGGGTACGGTCCGACCGGCCCGCCCGCATGATCGTGGAGACCTCGGCCACCGAATCGTTCCGCCGCGCCCGCTCCTGGCACGGTCCGCTGCTCGGCCCCGGCACCGACTTCACCGGTACGGTCCCGCTGCGCGGCCTGCCGGCCGGTGAGCGGGTGCACTACCGGGTGACCCTGGCCGACCCCCACGACCCCCGCCGTACCGGCGAGCCGGTGTACGGCACGTTCCGTACCGCGCCGGTGAGGCGCCGCCAGGGTGTGCGCTTCCTGTGGTCGGGCGATATCGCGGGGCAGGGCTGGGGCATCAACCCGGACATCGGCGGATTCACGGTGTACGACGAGATGCGCCGGCTCAACCCCGACTTCTTCCTGTGCAGCGGCGACACGATCTACGCGGACGGCCCGATCCTGCCGAGTGTCACGCTTCCCGACGGCCGTGTCTGGCGCAATATCACCACTCCGGAGAAGGCGAAGGTCGCGGAGACGCTGGACGAGTACCGGGGGAACTTCCGCTACAACCTGCTCGACGAGAACGTACGGCGCTTCAACTCCGAGGTCCCCTCGATCACTCAGTGGGACGACCACGAGGTGCGCAACAACTGGTACCCGGGCCAGATCCTGGACGATGTCCGCTACACCGAGAAGAGCGTGGACGTGCTGGCCGCCCGCGCCACGCAGGCGTTCCACGAGTACTTCCCGATCTCGGCGCCGGCGCGCGGGGAGGACCGGCGCGTCCACCGCGTGGTGAACCACGGTCCGCTGCTCGATGTGTTCGTGCTGGACATGCGGACGTACCGCAACGCCAACTCGCCCGGCCGGCAGACCGATGACACCCAGGGCATCCTGGGCGCCGAGCAGCTCGCGTGGCTCAAGCGCGAGCTGTCGCGGTCGCGCGCGGTGTGGAAGGTGATCGCCGCCGATATGCCGATCGGACTGGTCGTGCCGGACGGCTCGGCGAACATCGAGGCGATCGCCCAGGGCGACCCGGGCGCCCCGCTCGGCCGGGAACTCCAGATCGCCGAGTTGCTGCGGTACATCAAGCACCACCGGATCACCGGCACGCTGTGGCTGACGGCGGACGTGCACCACACCTCGGCGCAGCACTACACGCCGGAGCGGGCCGCCTTCAAGGACTTCGCGCCCTTCTGGGAGTTCGTCTCGGGCCCGATCGCCGCGGGCCAGTTCCCGGCCAGCAAGCTGGACGACACGTTCGGCCCCGACCGGGCCTTCGTCAAGGCGCCGCAGGGCTCGAACCTCTCCCCGATGGAGGTCCCGCCGCTCTTCGGCGAGGTGGACATCGACGGCGCCAGCGGTGAGCTGACGGTCCGGCTGCGGGAAGAGGGCGGCACGGTGCTGTTCACGAAGGTGCTCCAGCCGGGGAAGGTCGGCCAGTAGGAGCCCATCGCTCCGGCTGCCGGGGTTCCCGGCAGCCGTCCCTTACCGTCCGTCCGCCCCGGAGAACGCGCGGGGCGGACGGCTGCTCGGCCGCCGGCCATATTGCATCGCTGAAGCGATCGCTCCACGCCAAAGTTGACCAAAGATAGGCCAAAAGGAACAGATCCACACTTAACCCGTCAGTCACAAACCGTTCGTGATCACGCAACACCATTCCGTCAGAGTGAGGTCATGACCAATGTGACGTCTGCGAAGAGTGTCCGCCGCCCGCACCACTGGCGGCGTGACCTTGTTGAGCTGGCCGCCCTGTTCACCGCCGTGGCCGTCGCCGACGCCCTCGCGAATATGATCGCCCATGGACCCGACGGCGCGTTCCTGCTGGTCGCCTCCGCCGTGGCGCTGATCGCCACGGCCATGTTCCACACATGGTGGGCACGACGGCACGGTCATGCCCCTCCGCCGCCCGGGGCCCCGGCCCCCTCGGTGCCCGACGCGCGGAAGAGCACGGCCCCGTCCGAGCCGGTGGAGACGACCCTCTGGCGGACCCGGACCACCGTGCGGGACGAGCCGGGGAGTCTCGCCGCGCTGTGCGCCGCCTTCGCCGCCCGGCGGGTCGACATCCTCACCCTCCAGACCCATCCGCTGGCCGAGGGCACCGTGGACGAGTTCCTGCTGCGCGCCCCGGCCGCGCTCCAGGCGAAGGACCTCACCCGTGAGATCTCGGCCGCGGGCGGCAGCGGTACCTGGATCGAGCGCGCCGACGCGCACGATCTGGTGGACACCCCGACCCGGGTGCTCGGTCTCGCCACCCGTACCGCGCTGGACGCCGCCGAGCTGCCGCTCTCGCTGCGCCAGTTGCTCGGCCGCTGCACGATCCGCTCCCGGCCCGCCGGTTCCCTCGCCGGCCGCTCCGCCGGCGAGAACGCGCCCGTCGAAGGGGTACTGGACGGAACGGAGATGCGGCTGCACGACCCGCACGGCGGCAGCATCATCGTCGAGCGCCCCTATCTGCCCTTCACCCCGACCGAGTTCGCACGGGCCCGCGCCCTGGTCGAGCTGGACGCCCGGCTCGGTCCGCGTATCCCCCGCGGCCAGGACGTCCTCACCCTGCCCGAGGGCGAGGAAATCACCGTCCGCCGCGCCGACCGCGGCGATCTCGACGCCGCGCTCGCCATGCACGCCCGCTGCTCGGAACGGACCCTGGGCCTGCGCTACCACGGCCCGGTCGGGGACGCCGACCGCTATCTGAACCATCTGCTCAGCCCGCGCTTCGGACGTACGCTCGCGGTCGAGACCGAGTCCGGCCGGCTCGTCGCCCTCGGCCATCTGCTCTGGGACGGCGACGAGACCGAGGTGGCGCTGATCGTGGAGGACGCCTGGCAGCGGCGCGGGATCGGATCCGAGCTGCTGGGCAGGCTCGTGGCACTCGCCGTCGAGGCCCGCTGCGACAGCGTGTACGCCGTCACACAGGCGTCCAACACGGGCATGGTGGCGACCATGCGGGATCTCGGTCTGCCGCTCGACTACCAGATCGACGAGGGAACGCTGGTCATCACGGCCCGGCTGGAGCCGACGACGGCGCGGGGGCTGCCTCCGTACGGCGATTCGGAGATGTTCGGCCACGAGCAGGCCGAACGCTGAGGGCCCGGCCGGAATCGGGCGCTCCGGCGGCGCGGGTCCGGGGCGGTTCCGGGGCGTCGGCTACGTCGTGATCCGGCCAAAATCGGCCGAGGCCGGGAGGCCCCGCTCTCCTCTTGCTCCTGACCGCGCCTCCGGCGGCCGATCGGCCCGTTCGTGGCGCGGATCCGGACCTTTCCCATGGCACGGGCGCGGTTCCATGGCGCTGCTCCCCGCCATGGGCGCTGATCCGTCTCTCCGGGCCGGGCGACTGTCCGGGCCCTGCCGCGCCGCCGGACACGCGCTCGGCCGCCGGTGCCGGGACCACGTTGATCTCCGGCGAGTGGCGGTCCACCGATGTCGCCGTCATCGGCCATTCCGACCGATCCGCCGGAAACAGGGATGTGACGCGGAAGTTCTCCCTCGGCGAGGATGTCCGCATGTCAGACACCTCCGGCAGCGCGCTGCCCCGCCAGGTCGCCGACGCCTACGTCGACGCACTCATCGAACTCGATCCGATCACCGGAACCTATCTGGGCGTCGCGGAGAGCTCCCGTCGCCTGCCCGACTTCTCCCCGGCCGGACAGCAAGCACTCGCCGATCTCGGCCGGGCGACGCTCGCCCGGCTCGATGTGGCCGAAACGCTGCCGGGCGCGGACAGCGATGCCGAGCGGCGCTGCGGCCGGCTGCTGCGTGAGCGTCTGACGGCCGAACTCGCCGTCCATGACGCCGAGGAGGGGCTGCGGCTGGTCAGCAACATCCACTCGCCCGTGCACCATCTCCGCGACGCGTTCCCGCTGACCCCGGCGGAGACGGACGAGGACTGGTCGGCGATCGCCGAGCGGCTGCGGGCCGTGCCCGCCGCGCTGGCCGGATACCGGGAGTCGCTCACTCTGGGCCTGGAGCGCAAGCTGCCGGGCGGTCCCCGGGCCACCGCGACCTTCATCGGCCAGCTGACGGAGTGGGTGGGCGAGGAGCACGGCTGGTTCGAGGAGTTCGTCTCCGCCGGTCCCGACGCCCTCCGTACCGAACTGGACGCCGCCGCGCGCACCGCCACCGCCTCCCTCGCCGAGCTGCGGGACTGGATGCGCGAGGTGTACGCGCCCGCCGTCGAGGGCGCCCCTGACACCGTGGGCCGTGAGCGCTACGCCCGCTGGTCGCGGTACTTCAACGGCACCGATCTGGATCTGGACGAGGCGTACGCGTACGGCTGGTCCGAATACCACCGGCTGCGCGCCGAGATGACGACCGAGGCCGAGAAGATCCTGCCGGGCGCGGGCCCCTGGGAGGCGCTCGCCCATCTCGACGAGCACGGGAAGCACATCGAGGGGGTCGAAGAGGTCAGGGTCTGGCTCCAGGAGCTGATGGACGAGGCGATCGACGCGCTCGACGGCACCCACTTCGAACTCGCCGAGCGGGTACGGCGCGTGGAGTCCCGGATCGCCCCGCCGGGCGGCGCGGCGGCCCCGTACTACACCGGTCCCTCCGAGGACTTCTCCCGCCCGGGCCGCACCTGGCTGCCGACCATGGGCGAGACGCGCTTCCCGGTGTACGACCTGGTGTCGACCTGGTACCACGAGGGCGTTCCCGGCCATCATCTGCAGATCGCGCAGTGGACCCATGTCGCCGATCAGCTCTCCCGCTACCAGGCCTCGGTCGGCCAGGTCAGCGCCAACGCGGAGGGCTGGGCGCTCTACGCGGAGCGGCTCATGGACGAGCTGGGCTTCCTGCCCGACGCGGAGCGCAGGCTCGGTTACCTGGACGCGCAGATGATGCGCGCCTGCCGGGTGATCGTGGACATCGGTATGCATCTGGAGCTGGAGATCCCGGCGGACTCGCCGTTCCACCCGGGCGAGCGCTGGACCCCTGAGCTGGCGCAGGAGTTCTTCGGGAATCACAGCGGCCGTCCCGCGGACTTCGTGGAGAGCGAGCTGATCCGCTATCTGTCGATGCCCGCCCAGGCGATCGGCTACAAGCTGGGCGAGCGTGCCTGGCTGCTCGGCAGGGAGAACGCCCGCCGGGCGCACGGCGACGCGTTCGACGCGAAGGCGTGGCACATGGCGGCGCTGTCGCAGGGCTCGCTGGGCCTCGACGATCTGGTGGACGAGCTGTCGAAGCTCTGACCCCGCCCCCTTCCGGTACGGAGTGGCCACGGGGTGGCTACATGTCGCCACGGGGTGGCCGGGCTCAGCCGAGAGGCATGAGCCCGGCCATGGTGGACGTGGCGGCCGTTGTCCACGCGGCTCTCTCCTCAGGGAGACACCCGGGTCCCCTGTCGGATCGCCGAGCCGTGGCGGTCCTTGACGATCTCCAGTTGGGTGGGGATACGGCGGCGCAGATCGGCGACATGGCTGACGATGCCGACGCTCCGGTCGCGCTCCCGGAGCGAGTCCAGGACGTCCAGGACCTCGTCCAGTGTCTGATCGTCCAGGCTGCCGAAGCCCTCGTCGATGAAGAGGGTGTCCAGCCGTACGCCGCCCGCCTCGTCGGTGACGACGTCCGCGAGGCCGAGCGCGAGAGCGAGGGACGCGAAGAAGGTCTCGCCGCCGGAGAGTGTCGAGGTGTCGCGCGCGCTGCCGGTCCAGGCGTCGATGACCTGGAGCCCGAGCCCGGAGCGCCGCTGGCCGCCCGTTCTGGCGTCGGAGTGGACCAGGGCGTAGCGGCCTGAGGACATGCGCTGGAGCCGTACGGTGGCCGCCGCCGCGACCTGTTCGAGGCGGGCGGCCAGGACGTAGGACTCCAGGCGCATCCTGCGTTCGTTGTCGGTGGAGGTGCCCGCGGTGAGACCGGCGAGACGGGCCACCCTGTCGTACTCCTCGCGCACCGGGCCGAGTGCGCGTACCTCGGCCTCGGCAAGCCGGGAGAGTCTGCCCAGCTCGGCGCGGCGGCCCCGGGCGGTGGTGGCGGCGGACGACGCGTCGCGCAGGGCGCGTTCGGCGGCGTTGTGGGCGGCTGCCGCGGCCTCCGTCCTGGCGGGCGGATGAGCCGCGGTGGCCCGGGTCTCCGGTTCCGCGAGCCGGTCGGCGACCGCGGCGGCCTCGGCCCGCCAGTCGTCCAGCCGGTGCTGGAGCGTCCGCCGGTCGATGTCGGTGAGCAGGGCGTCCGCGGCGGCCTCCGGGGTGTCGAAACCGGCCCGGAAGGCGGCGCCGGCCACCCGGCCGTCGGCCTCCTTGAGCCGGAGCGCGGTGGTCTCGACGGCGCGTACCGCCTCGGCGGCCCCGGCGAGCCGGCCGGCCCGGTCCGCCAGCTGCGCGGCGCGCTCGGCGACGCTGTCCGCGGCTCCCCGGGCGCGGCTCAACTCGGCCCGCAGCGTGCTCTGTTCGCGTTCGAGGGCGTCGCGTCGCGAGGTACGGGCGGCGACGCGTCGCTCGGCCTCGCGCTGCGCGGTGAACCGGCCCTCGTACTCGCGCTCGGCGCGGCCCAGGGCCTCGCGGGCCGCGTGTGTACCCGCGGCGACCCGGCGGGCCTCGGTGTGTTCCCGGTCCAACCGCTCGGTGAGCGTGGCGAGTTCCGCGACGCTCGACTCACCGGCCGCGGCGCCGGCCGCCGCGTGCCGTTCCCGTATCGCCGCGTGTTCGCGCTCGGCGCGCCCACGGGCCTCGTCGGCGCGCCGGTACGCCGCCAGCGCGGCCTCCTCCGCGGCGGGGTCGACATGGCCGTCGGTGGCCGGCGCGGGGCCGGGGTGCTCGGCGGAGCCGCAGACCGCACAGGGCTCGCCGTCGACGAGCCGGGCGGCCAGCTCGGCGGCCATGCCGGCCAGCCGTCGGCCGCGCAGGTCGAGCCAGTGCTCATGTGCCGTATTGGTGTGTTCCCTGGCCGAGTTGAGCAGTTGCCCGGCCTCCGAGCTCGCCGCTTCGAGGCTGTCGCGCCGCCGGGCCGCTTCGAGCCTCTGACGCGCGGGGTCGAGCTGCCCGGCGAGCTGTTCCGCGTGGGTCGCCGCCTCCTGCGCGGCCTCGACCCGGTCCTGGAGGACGCCGCGCCGGTACTCCCACCCGGCCAGCCAGTCGGCCGCTTCCTGAAGGACCTCGTCGTCGGCCCGCGCCTGCCGGTCCAGGTCGGCGCGCTCGGCGGTGATCTCGGTGTCCCGGTGCTCGGCGCGCCGGGCGGCGTCGAGCGCGCCCAGCTCCTGGCGTACGTTCCCTTCCAACGCGGCGAGTTGTTCCGCTCCGGCGTCCGTGAGACCGGCGGGCAGCAGGGTGCGGGCGTGCTCGTACTCGGCGGTGGCGGCGCGGTGCGCCCGTTCCGCGTCGGCGCGCAGCGAGAGCGCCGGTGCGACCAGCTCCGCCTGGTGGGAACGCTCCAGCCGGGCCCGCACCCGATCGTGCTCGGGGCGCTGTTCCTCCAGCGCCTCGGCGCGGCGCCGCGTCTGCGCGGACCGCTCCTGAAGCGCGGCCAGTTCCCGCTGGGCGTCCAGCGCGCGCCGGGCGGCCATGGCGCGGCTCTCTGCGGCGGACAGGGCGGATTCCGTGATGTCGGACCACTCATGGGCGCCGCCGCGGACGACCGCCGCCCACTCCAGGACGGCCGGGGCGAACCCGGCGTCGCCCGGCCGGAGTTCGGGCAGCGGCGGCGTCGTACGGTCGCCGGAGGAGGACGCCGTACGGCTGCCGGACGGGGACGCCGTACGGTCGCCCGCCTCCTGGGCGAGGCGCTGCGCGACAGCGAGAAGCCGGTCGTCACCCGCGCGTACCCGGTGCTCGGCGGCGCGCCGCAGTTCGGCGAGGCGCTCCTCGACCGCGGCGAACCTGCGGGTGTCGAAGAGCTTGCCGAGGAGTTTGCCGCGCGCCTCCGCGTCCGCGCGCAGAAAGCGGGCGAAGTCGCCCTGTGGCAACAGCACCACCTGGCAGAACTGATCCCTGCTCATCCCGAGCAGTTGGCCGATCTCCTCGCCGATCTCCTGGTGGGAGCGGCTCAGCGCCCGCCATGTACCGCTCTCCGCGTCGTACTCGCGCAGCCAACTCTGCGCCTTCTCGGTGGTGAACCCCTTCGTCCGCTTCTTCGGCCGGAGCTGCGCGGGCCGCCGGACGATCTCCAGCCGACGGCCGCCCACGGTCAGATCGAGGCCGATCTCGGTGGGGGTTCCGACGGGCGCGTGATCACTGCGGAGAGTGGCCCCGGGGCTCTGGCGGGCGCCCGGCACGGCGCCGTACAGCGCGTAGCAGACCGCGTCGAGTACCGAGGTCTTCCCGGCGCCGGTCGGGCCGTGCAGCAGAAAGAGCCCGGCGGCGCAGAGCGCGTCGAAGTCCACTTCCTCGGTGGTGGCGAAGGGCCCGAAGGCGGTGATGGTCAGCCGGTGCAGCCTCACGGGGTCTCCTCGCGTACCGCCGACTCGACCCGCACATCCTCGAACGCGGCCCGCAGCAGGCCGCGTTCGGGTTCGTCGGGCCCGGATCCACCCCGTACGTGCGCGATGAAGTCCTCCGCGATCTGCTGGTCGGTACGGCCCGCGAGGCGCTGGGCATAGGAGGAGAGCGGGTCGTCGTCGCCCCGCTCCGGATCGAAGACAAGGCTGAGTGTGTACGGGAAGCGCCCGGTGAGCCGGGCCATGGGCTCGGCGGGACGTACCGGATCGGTCAGGGTCGCCTCGACCCAGGACAACTCATGGCGGGCGAACCGGGGTTCATCGAGCAGTTCGTCGAGCGTGCCCCGGATCCTGGCCAGGGCGCGTGGCACAGGACAGTCGATCCGCTCCGCCTCGATCTCGCCCCGCTGCCCCAGCTCCACCAGCCACATCGTCTTGCGGTGCGTGGTCTCCGAGAAGGAGTACGCGAGCGGCGAGCCCGCGTAGCGGACGCGTTCGGTAAGGGTCTGGGCGCCGTGCAGATGTCCCAGGGCGACATAGTCGACACCGTCGAAGATTCCGGTGGGCACGGCCGCCACACCGCCGACAGTGATGTCCCGTTCGCTGTCGCTGGGCGCGCCGCCCGCGACGAACGCGTGCGCGAGGACGACCGAGCGGGTGCCTGCGGCACGTCCCGCGAGATCCGTCCGTACTCGCTCCATCGCGGCGCCGAGCACCGTCTCGTGGTGGGCGTGGGCGACCTTGAACTCGTCCCGTACCAGGGCCGGTTCGAGATAGGGCAGGCCGTAGAAGGCCACCTCGCCGTGCGCGTCCTCCAGCAGGACGGGGGTGGCGCAGCCGGCCGGGTCGGTCCGCAGATGGATCCCGGCGCGCTCGACCAGGCCCGCGAGGACGCCGAGCCGGCGGGCCGAGTCATGGTTCCCGGAGATCATCACGGTCGGTACGCCGGCATCGGCGAGACGGTGCAGGGCCCGGTCGAACAACTCCACCGCGCTGAGCGGGGGTACGGCCCGGTCGTAGACATCGCCTGCGACGACGACCGCGTCCACGGCACGGTCCCGGGCCGTGGCCACGAGATGGTCGAGGAACGCGGCCTGGGCGTCGAGCATGCTCACACGGTGGAACGACCGTCCGAGATGCCAGTCCGACGTGTGCAGAATCCTCAAGACCGGCCCTCCATGGGGCGGCGGATGTGGGGCATATCAGGCACACCGCACACGTCACGTACATCGTCGGGGTCGCGTACCGCGCTCATGTCTCGCACGTCACGTACGTCACGTACGTCACGTACGTCACGTACGTCGCACACGTCAGGCAAAGGTCTCCCCGCCCAGCTCCAGCACGGCGGTCCCTGCCGTCGTATCGGCCAACCACGCCCGGAACGCCGGTATCTCCGAGTCCGGCAGGCCGATCTCGATCGTCACCGCCTCGGCGTACCTCACATCACGCACCGCACGCCCGGTCGCTCGCAGATCGTTCTCCAGCCGGCCCGCGCGCTGGTGGTCGACGGTGACGGTCGCCAGTCGGAAGCGCTGCCGGGTGAGGGTCCCGACGGCGTCCAGGGCCTCGCCGACCACTCCCCCGTAGGCCCTGATCAGACCGCCCGCGCCGAGTTTGACCCCGCCGTAGTAGCGGGTCACGACCGCGGCGGTGTAGCGCACCTCGCGTCGCGTCAGCATCTGGAGCATCGGCGCCCCCGCCGTACCGCCCGGCTCACCGTCGTCACTGGCCTTCTGTACGGAGGCGTCGGCGCCGATCACATACGCGAAGCAGTTGTGCGTGGCCGTCGGGTGCTCCTCGCGGATCCGCGCGACGAACTCCCGCGCCTCCTCCTCCGTCGCCACGGGCGCCAGCGCGCAGATGAAGCGCGACCGGTTGATCTCGGTCTCGTGGACGCCCGCGCGGGCGACGGTCCGGTACTGCTCCTGCATCCCCCCACCCTATGCGGCCCTCTAGGGGGTGATCACACCGCGCACACGACGGTCGCCCCCGCGGCGATCGCGAGCACCGCCGCGGAGATGATCAGGAACCGGAGATTGCCCAGATTGACGGTCCAGCCGATCCCCACGCGCCGGGGCACGAGGACGGCGGGATCGTCGGCGTTGACGTAGACGGTGCCGACGCCGTACCAGTGGCGGTCGTCGTCTCGCGGCACCAGACCGGTGCCCTCGTCCGAGCCGTCGAAGCCACCCGGGCCGTTGCGGATGAGCGGCACGGTCGCGGCGACGGACGCGAGCAGCGGCCCGCCGATGACCAGGGACAGCACGGCGCCGGTGCGGTTGTCGCTCCACATCATCCCGGACAGCCCGAGCAGCATGAGGTTCAGCAGCGCGGCGATACCCAGCAGACAGCGTGCCGTGAGACCGAGGTAGCGGCGGTGCCGGGCGGCGCTGCTCCGGGGCCGCGAGACATCCAGGTCGGCGCGGGCGCGCAGGACGGCGGCGAGGGTCCCGATGACCACGGCGGTCAGCAGGATCTGCGCGAAGACCGGGCTGAACACGGTCCAGAAGGTGGTGGTGATCTCCCGGTACACGGTCCCGCTCGACGTGCGCTCCGGCAGCGCCATCGTCTCGGGCAGCCGCGGATGGACGATCGCACCGGCGACGGCGGTCACGAGGATCACCATGAGCGAGGGGATCGTCCATACCCAGGGGAGCCGTACGGGATCGGTGCGCAGGGAGGTGTCCGTCACCACGCCCTGTCGTACGTGCTTGTACCAGTCGCCCCGCTCCTTCGCGCGGGCGAGGGCGCGGTGCGCGCTCAGCCACAGCGCGGCGGCGATCACACAGAGCACGAGCGCCGCGACGCCGCCGACCGCGACGGTGTCCAGCACGGCGCCGATGACGAGGGCGGCCACGGTGACAACGAGGGTGGCCGGCAGCAACAGAGCGCGGTAGCGCCGGCGTTGTTCGCTCACTTCGGGGGCGTCCGCCTTGTCGGGCGGCACCCGTACGCCGAAGGGAACCGCGTGGGCGTTGAGCGCCGGGCTCGGCGCGGCGTAGAGGGTGGCCCCCAGGACCAGCGGGATGCCGGAGTTGACGAGCAGGCTGACAAGCACGGTGTTCACCCGATCCAATCTCTCGTGAGCGACGGGGCGCGGCCGGGCGAGGTACGGCCCCGAGGCGCCGGACGACGCCGGACCACGCCGGACCACGGGTTCACGCCGGGGCACGCCGCTCCACGCCGGGGCACGCCGGAGCGCGGCCGAAGCCGCCAGGACTTCTTCACCGCTCCCCACCGCCCTCCTCGTTCCGTTGGGCGAACCCCTCCAGGGCCGCCCGTACATACGCCATGACCTCCTCGTCGGTACTGCCTCGTACCACCGCCTCAGCCAGGAGCGTGCGCAGCCGCCGCTCCCAGTCGGCCCCCACCCGCAGTTCCGCCGTCGCCCTCCGCACATCCGGGTGGACCACCGCTCCGCTCCTGCGGTTGACGCGGATGATGCCCTCGCGCCGCAGCAGGTCGTACGCCTTGTTCACGGTGTGGAAGTTGATCGCCAGGTCGACGGCGAGCTGTCTGGTGGAGGGCAGGGACGCACCGGGCGCCAGAACGCCATCCGCGATGGCCTCCACCACCCGGTCCCGGATCTGCTGATAGATCGGGGCCTCGCTGTCGAGATCGAGCACTAGTCGCACAAGCTCACTCTATCTGATGTACAACTACTAGAACAGATTTCCATGGAAGGACCTGGCACCGGGTCCCAAGAGGGAGGGATGGATCCCATGGCGTCAACGCGGAATTCCGGCGCGGAGCCGGTCGACCACCCGAGCCACCGGATCGAAGTGACCGGCCTGACCAAGCGGTTCGGGCCGGTCGCCGCGGTGGACGGGCTCAGCTTCTCCGTGGAGCCCGGCGCCATCACCGGCTTCCTCGGGCCCAACGGAGCCGGCAAGACCACGACCATGCGCATGATCCTCGGACTGGTCCGCCCGACCGCGGGCACCGCCACGGTCGGCGGCAAGCGGTACGGGGAGCTGCGCCGGCCCTCCGAGGTCGTCGGGGCGGTGCTCGACGCCTCGGCCTTCCACCCCCATCACTCGGCGCGGGACCATCTGCGGATCTACCGCACCATGGGCCGCCATCCGGCCGGCCGCGTCGAGGAGTTGCTCGACCGGCTCGGCCTCGCGCACGCCGCGCACCGCAAGACCCGTACCTTCTCCACCGGGATGAAGCAGCGGCTCGGTCTCGCGACCGCGCTGCTGGGCGATCCTCGGGTGCTGCTGCTCGACGAGCCGAGCAATGGCCTCGACCCCGAGGGCATCGCGTGGCTGCGCCGCTTCCTGCGCGAACTCGCCGACGAGGGGCGCACCGTACTGGTGTCGAGCCATGTGCTCAGCGAGGTCCAGCAGATCGTGGACGACATCGTGATGATCCGGCGCGGCAGGCTGGTCGCGGCGGGGCCGCTGCGGGAGCTGGAGCGGCTCAGCCCCTCGACCGTACTGGTCCGCTCCCCCGACGCCGAGGCGCTCAAGAAGGTGCTGCTTCGGGGCACGCCGCATGGGTTGGCGGCGGCTCGGAACGTCGAGACGGGGCGTGACGGCGCGCTGCGGGTGCATGGACTCGCGACCGCGCAGATCGCCGATCTGGCGTCGGCCGCGGGGCTGCGGGTGCATGAACTGCTCACGGAGGACACGAGCCTGGAGCGGTTGTTCCTCGAACTGACCTCGCACACCGAGGGGGATGCCCGATGAGCGCGTTGATCGAGGCGGAGTTCCACCGGCTGCTCGCCACGCGCGGGTGGCTGTGGGCGCTGCTGACCGCCGTCGTCCTGGGCGGTGGCATGGTCGGGCTGCTGACCGCCGTCGGACCGGAGAATTTCTCGCCGCCCATGCCGGGCCTGGAGACGGAGGAGGGTGTCCTGTCGGTCTTCGGGATGCTGGGCTTCACGGTCTTCGTCCCGGCGGCGCTGGGCACGGCGGCCATGACGTCGGAGTACCGGCACCGTACGGTCACCTTCACCTTCCTCTTCGCCCCGCGGCGCCGGCAGGTGCTCACCGCCAAGCTGGTCACCTTCGGAGCGGCCGGTCTGGTGTACGGGCTGGTGCAGACCGGCAGCGCGGGCGCGGGGTTCTTCGCGGCGCTCGCCGTCCGCGGGGTCAGCCCCGGGCTGGCCACCGGCACGGTGATCGAGCTCCTGCTCAGGATGGCGCTGACGATGGCCGTCCACACCCTGCTCGGGGTGGCGATGGGCGCGCTGATCCGCAATCAGCTCGTCGCTCTCGCGGTGGTGATCGGCTATCTCTATCTGGGCGAACTGATCCTGATGATGATCCCCGGGGTCAATCTGCTCTACCCGCTGCTGCCTGGTGGCGCGACGGCCTCGCTCACCGGTTTCACCTATCTCGCTGATGTCCTGGCGGACGAACTGGCCACGAGTCCGGTGTCATTGCTGTCCCCGGTGGGCGGCGGACTGCTGCTGGCGGGTTACGCTCTCGTCGCGGCGGCCGTCGCCGTACTGGTACCCATGCGACGGGACGTGGTCTGACCGCCGGACCGCGGGTACGGAGCGATGCCGGACACCCTTCCCCGGCGATCGCCCGTACACGCAATGGGCGGGTGCCCCGGACCGCATGCCGGGGCACCCGCGTTGCTCAAGCTCCAGCTGCCCGTTTCCCCGCGCGGAGCTCCGCACACCGGTCAGTCGCTGATCCAGCCGTGCGCACGGGCCAGCTCGACGATCCGGGTACGGATCCGCTTGATCTGATCAGCCGTCAGAGATCCGTCGGCGTCGAGGAGTACGTCGGTCAGTTCGCTCCGGAACCCATCGGCGCCCGGCTCGTCCTCGGTCTCCCCGCCGTCCCCTCCCAGATGTTCGAGCCGACGTCGCGAAGGCTGGTGGATCAGACGGATCTCCGAGGCCTTCGGGCCCTTCTCTCCCATTTCGACGAAGAACTCGACGTCCCTGCCCGCCTGGTAGAGGTACTTCTCGTCCAGCAGATCGTTCGCGTGCATGAACACGTCCTCACCCCCCTCGTCCGGGTTGATGAATCCGTACCCACGCGTCTCGTCGAACCGCTGGATCTTCCCCGTTTTCAGCACAACCACACCTCCACGACCACCACAACCTGCCCTGATCTAGCTCGACCAGGATCGTACGTCTGGCGCCGCGGCGCCACCCCTGAAGAATTCATGATCCGGGCAATGAATCGGCCATGGCGGTTCGAGGACGCCGACACTGTCTGCGCAGCTCACCCCATGGCAACGTCGATTGCGGGTCCCGGTTCGCCCCAGGCCCTGGACACACGCCGGGCCTGGCGCGCATCGGCGAGCATACGGTCGGCCGCACTGCCGGCGCCACGGATTCACCACTTGCTTACGGGGGCGTTACATGCAGAGGATCCACTTCACCGCGGCAGATCTCGCTCGAACCCGGCTGCAGAGCACACTCGGCCCCGTCGCCGAGGGGGTCTTCGCGCTCGGTGTGCTCACGCACTGCCGCAACCCCGACTACGCGCGATGGCGAGCCGACACACTCGGCCGACTGCGCGAGACCTCCTCCCTCAACCGGCCGCTCGTCCCACTGCTCCGGGCCCTCAAGGCACCGGACGATCTGCTGTTCCTGCTCGACTCCTCGCCGGACGCGGACACCTCGGCGCTCGCCGCGCTCTCCCTGACCCGTACGGACGCGACCCGGCTGGCCGTGGACATGTGGCGGGCCGGTGTCGCCCCGTACTGGGACCGCGTTCTGGAACGGCTCGACAGCGAGTGCGACACCCATGGACGCATCGCCATGACGGGCGGGGTCGAGCAGTTGCTCGGCACACTGCACCCCCGGATCATCTGGAACCCACCGGTACTTGAGATACACAACGGCCCGGACCGTGACGTCCATCTCAGGGGCCAGGGCCTGCTGCTCAACCCGTCGGCGTTCCTGCCGGGGCTGGTCGGCCGGGTCATCGCCGCCGAACGGGACAGCGATCAGTCCGCGTTGGTCTTCTCCGTACCGCCGGATGTCTCCGGTCTGTTCGCGGTCCCGGATGCCCCGGAGGTCACCGGTGGACAGGCGCTCAGCGCGCTCGTCGGGCAGACTCGCGCCGCCGCCCTGCGCGCGCTGACCAACACCTGCACCACCAGCCAGCTCGCCGCGCGGCTCGGCGTCTCCCCCGGCAGCGCGAGCCAACACGCCTCCGTACTGCGGGAGTCCGGGCTGATCACCACCCGGCGAGTGCGGAACAGCGCGCTCCATTCGGTCACACCGCTCGGAATGGCGCTGCTGGGCGGCCGGCTGCGCAAGACCCCTGCCACGGCCCGTCCCGATACGCGTCCGGCCGCCGTGAAGGAACCACCGCGTCCCAGAACGGCACGACAGTAGATCGATCCGCATGTCATCTCCACATGCCCCGGCGGTCGTCGGACGGCCGGGCCGGACGTGAAAACTTCATGCCCCGGCAGTGAATCGTGAACTGTCTACCCGTCATATCGCTGTGCGCAGAATCGATTCCGCGAGAATCGCCACCGGTCACGCACATGGCAACGCGCCGACTGACCGCGCGCCACCTGACAGCACGACAAATGACAGTATGAAAGGGGAACGATCGTTATGAGCAACGCCATCACCTCCCTCCTCGGGTCGGACGGACCGGCGGCCGGCGGGCGTCATCTCGTCATCGAGGACCTCGACTCGATGCCCGAGGACGGCGTCGCGCTGCTGAGCATCTGCATCAACGCCTCTCCCGTCGCCCCCGCGTTCAACGGGCACGAGCCGCACCAGGCATGACCGAGGCAGGGGGGAACGGCCGGCGGTCCACCGGCGACGGGGCGCGACTCGGCTTCAAGAGCCATCTGCGCGCGACGGTCGTCCCGGGAGAGGCTGCCTATCTGGTGTCCGAGCGCGGGGTCACCGCGCTGTACGGGGACCACAGCGAGGTGCTGGTACCCCTGCTCGACGGCACCCGCAGTCCTGACGGGGTGCTGCGTGACGCGGCCCCCGCGCTGACCGCCGAGGAGGCCGCCGCCTCGCTGCGGGCCCTCGACGCGGCGGGACTGCTGCGGCTGCGCCCGGCCGCACCGGACAGCCCGGCCAGGACGGAGAGTGCCACGGCGGTGGAGAGCTCCACGGCGGCGGCGAGCCCGACCGCACCCCCCTGCCCCGACCCGGCCGCCGAGGCCTACTGGGATCTGGCCGGGCTGGACGGCGCACATACGCTGGACACGCTCGCCCGGACGTCGGTACGCCCGGTGGCCCTGACCGATGTCGACCTGGACGAGGTCGGCGCCGCGTGCCGCGCTTCGGGGCTGACGCTCGCGCCGCCGGACACCGAGGCGGATCTCTCGCTCGTCCTGTGCGACGACTATCTCTCCCCTGCGCTGCGCGAGGTCGACGCCGGGCACCGCGCGGCGGGGACGCCCTGGCTGCTGGTGGCCCTGGGCTCCGCCACGCCCTGGATCGGACCGGTCTTCCGCCCCGGTGAGGGTCCGTGCTGGCACTGTCTGGCGACCCGGCTGCGCGGTCACCGCCACTCCGAGCGCCCCCTCCAGCGCGCGCTGGGCCTGGACGGCCCGCCGCGACGACCGCACGCCACACTGGCGGCGGGCAGGGCCATCGCCGTGCAACTCGCCGTGCTGGAGGCCGCCAAGTGGCTGGCGGGGGTACGGTCCTCCTCCCACGGCTCCGTGAACACACTGGACACTCTGGGGCTGCGCACCACGGCCCATCCCGTGGCCCGGCTGCCGCAGTGCGCGGTCTGCGGGGATCCCGGCCTGGTCGCCCGGCGGGTGGGCGGTCCGTTCGCGCCGGTGTCGCGGCCCAAGGCCGTACAGGACCTCAATGGCCACCGGGCGCTGACACCCACGCGGATGTGGGAGCGCTACGGATCTCTGGTGGATCCCGTCACCGGAATCATCAGGGAGATCCGGCGCGCCCCGGGGAGTCCGGAGTTCGTCAGCGCCTTTCTCTCCGGCCGGAATCTGGCCATGCGCAGCGGGACCCTGGCGGGGCTGCGGGCCGGGCTGCGCTCCCTCAGCGGCGGAAAGGGGCTCACGGACGAGGAGGCCCGTACGAGCGCGTTGGGTGAGGCGGTGGAGCGCTACAGCGGGACCCGGCAGGGGGACGAACCGGTGATCCATGACTCCCTCCACGCCCTGGGCGAGGCGGCGATCCACCCCAACTCCTGCCAGCTGTTCGCCGATCGGCAGCTCAGGGACAGGGAGCGGTGGAACGCGGGCGGCTCCCGGCTGCACTACGTACCACCGCCGTTCGACGCGCGCCGCCCCACGGACTGGACCCCGGTGTGGTCGCTGACCGGGCGGACCCAACGGCTGCTGCCCACCTCCATGCTGTACTTCGGCGAGGAGGAGGCGCCGGACGGTCTGTCGGCCGACTCCAACGGCAACGCGGCCGGCGGCAGCCCCGAAGACGCCCTGGTCCAGGGGTTCCTTGAGCTGGTGGAGCGGGACGCGGTGGCGCTGTGGTGGTACAACCGGACCCGGCAGCCGGGTGTCGATCTCGACGCCTTCGGGGAGCCGTACATCGAGCGGCTGCGCGAGGGCTACCGTACGGTGCGCCGCGAGGTGTGGGCCCTGGACCTCACCTCGGACTTGGGCATCCCGGTGATCGCGGCCCTGTCCCGGCGTACGGACAAGCCCGCCGAGGACATCGTCTTCGGCTTCGGCGCGCACTTCGACCCTCGGCTCGCGCTGCGCAGGGCCCTGACGGAAATGGGTCAACTGCTCCCCCTCGTCGGCGAGGTGACACCCGAAGGCGGTGGCTACCGCGTCAGCGATCCCGAACCGCTGGACTGGTGGCTCCACTCCACGGTGGCCAACCGCCCCTATCTGCGGGCGGATCGGGACGCTCCGGCCCGCGGACCGCGCGACTGGCCCTACACCCCGACCGATGATCTGCTGGAAGACATCGGCGCCATCACGGAGTTGACGCGCTCGCACGGAATGGAGCTGCTCGTACTCGACCAGACCCGACCCGATCTGGGTCTCCCCGTGGTGAAGGTGATCGTGCCGGGACTTCGGCCCTTCTGGCCGCGCTTCGCGCCCGGCCGGCTGTACAACACACCGGTGGAGCTGGGGAGATGCGCCGAACCCACCCCTTACGATCGGCTGAACCCCATACCACTTTTCGTCTGACTCCCATGAGCGGACGCGTAAAGTCCGCGTAACGGAGCGGCGATTTCGTCCCGGCACCGCCTGATCTCGGCACATCCTTCACGTCGATCACTTACGCTCTTCACGTAGCAAGGAGGTTCGACAGGGAAGGCTGCGAAGACACACGATCATGCGAAGTCGCGACGGATGCACCGAGAATGTCCGGCCGGGGGAGAAAAACGGGGCGACGCGCGGCCCCACCACCCCACCGGACCTGCCGGCTCCTCAGCTGGCCCGCGTCATCCTGACGATCGCTCTTCTCGGCTATCTGAGCGTCACCGTCGTCAATCTCGTAGGAGTGGATCACAGCACCTTCGCCCTGACCTCGTCCCTCGTCGGGATGGTGCTCATCTTCCTGCTCCAGCTGAGACACTCAAGCGCCACGGCCCGCCGGGCCCCCACCTGGCAGAAGTGGGTGACGCTCGGCACGCAGGCGCTCCTCACCTATCTGCCGATCGCGGCCTTTCACTCCCAGTGGGGGGCGATGGCCGGTTTTCTCGCGGGGTCCCTGCTGCTGCTCCTGCCCGGCAGGCGGGCCTGGTTCGCCTATGGAGCGGTGGGGATCAGCATGCTCATCCCCCCGATCATGGAACGTCTCCCCCTGCGCGAGGCCTTCTATCTGTGCCAGTCGACCCTGCTGACCGGACTGGTGGTGTACGGGCTCTCCCGGATGGCCGAGCTGGTCCGCGCGCTGCACGACACCCGGGTCGAGCTGACCCGTATGGCGGTCACGCAGGAACGGCTGCGGTTCGCACGGGACTTGCACGATCTGCTGGGCTACAGCCTCTCCGCGATCACCCTGAAGAGCGAGCTGATCCACCGGCTGGTCCCGACGCATCCACGGCGCGCGATGGACGAGATCAGCGAAGTCCTGGCGATCTCACGGCAGTCGCTCGCCGATGTGCGTACGGTCGCCAGCGGGCTGCGCGGGCTCTCGCTGGAACAGGAGCTGGGCTCGGCGCAGTCGCTGCTCTCCGCCGCGGATGTGAAGGTACGGGCCACCATCCGGCTCGGGAAGATCACTCAGCCGGTCGACACCGTACTCGCCGCGGTGCTGCGCGAGGCGATCACCAATCTGCTGCGGCACTCACGCGCCTGTGTCTGCGACATCGAGGCCATTCAGGAAGGCGGGCTGGTGCGGCTGTCCGTGTCCAACGACGGTGTCGATCCGGCGTACCGCGACTCCTCGCCGCACAGCGGCAGTGGCCTGGGGAACCTGGAGACACGGCTGCGTGCCGTGTCGGGCCGGCTCTCCATCGCACGGGGCGCGGACGGGACCTTCCGGCTGATGGCCGAGGCGCCCGCCCATCTGATCAGAGGAGTGCCCGATGTGGACGACGACATCTACGCTCAGGACTCCGCGGCCTAGGCATGGGCGCCACGTGCCCGGTTGGATCCGAGGAGGGGACCCCACTCATGGCCATCCGCATTCTGCTGGCCGAAGACATGAACATGGTCCGTGGAGCGCTGGTGGCTCTGCTGAACCTGGAGAGCGACCTCAAGGTCGTCTGTGAGCTGGAGCGCGGTGACCATATCCTGCCGGCCGCGCTGGAGCACCGCCCCGATATCGCGATCATCGATATCGATCTGCCGGGGATCGACGGACTGACGGCGGCTGCCCGGCTGCGGGAGTCGCTGCCCGAGTGCCGGACGCTGATCCTCACCAGCCTGGGCAGGCCGGGAACGCTCCGGCGCGCGCTGTCGGCACAGGTCTCCGGCTATCTGCTCAAGGACGCGCCGCCCCAGGAACTGGCCACGGCGGTCCGGCGAGTGGTCGCCGGCCACCGGGTGATCGACGCGCAGCTGGCGCTCTCGGCCTGGGACGGCGCCGAGTCGCCGCTGACCGAGCGGGAGACAGAGGTGCTGCGGAGGGCGGCGGAGGGGTCGGAGGCCCAGGAGATCGCCCGGGAGCTGCATCTGTCCCCGGGCACCGTACGCAACTATCTGACGACGATCGTGGCCAAGCTCAACGCACGGAACCGGGTGGACGCCATCAGGATCGCGCAGGAAGCGGACTGGCTGCTCTAGGCCCTGTCTGTCCGGCGGAATGACCAGGCGCGGTGGGCCGTTGTTCAGGACATGTACGCAGACACGGAGAGCATCCGTAAGATCCTGACGCAGAGCGGCGACACCTGGGCCGTGGTCGGACTGTCCAACAACCAGTCCCGCGCGGCCTACGGCGTCGCGGCGGTGCTCCAGCGCTACGGCAAGCGCGTCGTGCCGGTCCATCCCAAGGCCGAGCCGGTCCACGGTGAGCAGGGCTACGCCTCGCTGGCCGACATCCCCTTCCCTGTCGATGTCGTGGACGTCTTCGTCAACAGCGAGCTGGCGGGCGCGGTCGCGGACGAGGCGACGGCGATCGGGGCGAAGGCCGTCTGGTTCCAGCTCGGCGTGATCGACGAACAGGCCTACGACCGCACCCGCGCGGCGGGCCTCGACATGGTCATGGACCGCTGCCCCGCGATCGAGATCCCGCTGCTCGACTGACCCCACGGGACGAGTCGCGTCCCGCGCGGGGGCTCGCGCGGGGCAGAGCGGACGGGCGTGACACGCGCCGGCCCTGCCCCCGGGGGCGGGAAGTGCGGAGTCCTGTGTGTCAGTCCCTGACCAGCCACGCGGCGGTGGCCAGGACCATCGCGACGAGTGCCACGATCAGCAGCCACACGCCCGCGCAGCACCTGACGAGCGTCATGTACGCCGCCTTGTCCGGCTGCTTCACTGTGTCCACAGAACGGGCCGGATGATCGTCTCAGGTGCCATGGGACGCCCCTCCGTCCTTCCGGTGGAGGGGGCACCCGCACCGGGGAAAGGTCGACGTCGGATCAGGCGTCTCCGTCGGCTTCACCGTGCGGAGCGCCTTGACCACGGTCCGTTCCCCGGTGACGACGTTCGCTCGGTACACGCGCATCCACATCATGGGGTCGCCCGATCCTTGGCGCTTCGCCAGGACGTCCGGAGCCCTGCGGCCTCGTCACAGTCCACACCGAGGGCCCTGCACGGGGCGCACGCCTGTGCGTGCTGGAGGAAGGCGTTGTACGCCCGCTGGACACTGCCCTCTATGAGTAGCGCGTGCGTCAGAACAGGTCCCGTCAACTCAAGTTCCGCGCCCACCTTTTGGTGGCTGACGTGATCCACGTCTCGCTCCTCGCAGCGTCTGCCAAGTCCCGGACCGTGTGGCACACGGCGCCGGGACACGTGCGTCGACCCGCCGTCAAAACGGTCGGCTGCGACGAGCATTGCCCTACCTGTGGCTGCGACACAGGGACGCAACGGCCTAGTTTTGCCACGCTAGGCAGCGACACCCAGGAACTCGGCGATGGGACGGAGACCTGTCGGGCGGTTCGGCAACTCCCACAGCTCTTCGACGATTGATACAGCAAGGGTGTGGTGCCGCATCCATGTAGGCGCGAAGCGACGCAGCGACTCCAGCGCCTTCACCGCGCCTTCCGCGTTACCGACGTCGGTGTGCGCGCGTGCGACGTCAAGAAGGAGCCACGTACGCCACGAAGGAGGCGTGTCCTTCGACAGGCGCATCCCCTTGGCCAGCTTCAGCGCTTCCTCGGGGTGCCCGAACTGCACTGCCAGACGTACACGCTCAATTCGCACCGACGATTTACTGAAGACGCTCACCATCCGGCTGTCCTCCGACGTCGGCATCCTGCCGACCCGCACCGCTTCCTTCTCAGCAGCGCGCATCATCGCGTCGGCGCGTTCGTAGTCGCGGCTCCGGGCGTAACTCGTGGCGGCCGACATCGTCAGTCCTCCCCACACCTTCACGCCCTCGGCATCGTCGAAGCGGGTGCTCTTGACCCGATCAGCCGCGTGGAGAGCCACGGCAATAGCGTCATCCAGCCTGTTCTGTCGCTGATACGCCCATGCCACACTGTTTGCGATCATCGGCCCCAACAGAGGGTCGGAGGACGCGTCCGCAGCGGCTATGGCGCGTTCCAGGCTCGACAGCGCCAGGTCGGTCTTTCCCATACGGATCGACAGGTGGCCACCTAGTTGCAGCGCCTTCCCCAGCGCCGCTTGACCTCCAGCGCGCTCTTCGCCGGTGCCGGCGCTCGCCGTCTGCCGTGCGTCCGCGATCACCCCGGGCAGGATCTCCATCAGCCGGCCGAACTCCGCGTCGTGGTAGAGCGTCCACGCGTCGGCGATCTCAGCACGCAAGAGTTCCACGGTCAGTGTCTCCACACCCGAGGGTTCCGGGGCGGGGGCGTACAGCGGGGGCATGATGGCGCGTCTGAGGGCCACCATCTGCGGTGGGTCACCTTCTCCGTTGGACGGCACGCCCGGCGGATCGCCCAACAGCGACGTCAGCTCTACACCGAGCCCCTTCGACAGGGCGTGCAGGGTGGGAAGCCTCGCGGATCCCTTCCGCCTCTGTTCCAGCTGACGGATGACGTCGACTGACACATCCGCACGCTCGGACAGACCTTCCTGCGTCAACCCGGCCAGTTTCCGCGCCCGCCGAAGCTTGACCCCAAGGTGCTCATTCACCCCTCGACGGTACGCCGACGCGGGGGCCCCGTGCCAGCAGCACAAAAGGGCCCCGGCGTCTCACGGATGAGTTGCCAGGGCCTCGTCGTACCCCCCGTGAGGGCCCGTACGGTCGGCCCGTACAGTCCCCCGACGCGGTCAGACGCCCAAACCCTCCAGCACCACCGCGCCCGGCAGGCCGCCGAAGACCTTGCCCGGCACGATCAGCTTGCCGCGGCGCCGGCCGCTGCCGATCAGGACCCATTCGGTGTCGAGCACCGCGGAGTCCACCAGCAGCGGCCAGGACGCGGGCAGGCCGATCGGGGTGATGCCTCCGTACTCCATGCCGGTCTCGCCCACAGCGGTGTCCATCGCGGCGAACGAGGCTTTGCGCGCGCCCAGTTGCCGGCGGACCACGCCATTGACGTCGACGCGGGTGCGGGAGAGCACGACACACGCCGCGAGCGTCGACTCGCCGCCCCGTTTGCCCGCCACGACCACGCAGTTCGCGGACCGGTCCAGCAGTCCGGGGCCGTGGTGCTCGGCGAAGACCGCCGTGTCCGCGATCGCCGGGTCGGTGTCGACGTACACCAGCTGTTCGGCGGGGACGTCGCCGCGCCAGGCGCGTACGGCGTCGGCGACGGGCGGTGTCAGTTCTTCGAGGCAGTCAGGGGCGGGTCTGGCATTGTCGAAGTTTCCCAGGGGAGCGCGCATGGACGCCACGCTAACAAGCCGCCCCGTCACCACGGACCGGGCGTCTCAGCGTACGGGCGGGATCGACACGGACATGATCATCTCGACGGTCCCGGCACCTTCGTTGCGATAGACGTGCGGCACATTCGCCTCGAAGGCCGCCGACGCGCCCTCGGGTACGGTGTGCGGTTCGCCGTCGACGACCAGCGTCAGTTCCCCGGCGGTCACATGGAGCAGTTCGGTGGTGCCCGGCGGATGCGGGTCGGAGGAGCTGGCCTCCCCCGGCAGCAGGACCCATCGCCACAGTTCGAGTGGTCCGCGGGCCTCGGTACCGACGAGCAGCGTGGTGTGGCTGCCCGCGGGTGTGGACCACATCCGTACGGCCTGGTCCGCCGGCACGATCCTGACCTGTGGGCCCTGCTCGTAGTCGAGGAGGGTGGTGATCGAGACACCGAGCGCGTCGGCCAGCTTGACGGTGGTGCCGACGCTGGGATTGGTACGGGCCTGCTCGATCTGGATGATCATTCCACGGCTGACCCCCGCCCTGGCCGCCAGGGCGTCGAGGGTGAAGCCCCGTTCACCACGCCAGCGTCTGAGATTGCGGGCGAGCGACTGGGTGAGCTGATCGAGGTCCGACACGTTCCATCCAATATATTCAATGAGATAGTTCAACGGACTGCACTATGGCGTGATGCACCCCATCGTTCATCGCACTGTACTGCGAGGTCCCCTACGATCGCGTATCGCTCGCGCTGGTGGAAACGGTTCTGCGGGACATCGAGTAGGTCGGGCGCGACGTACGGTGAGGCTCACCCCTAAGGTGTGGTATCCCGAGGACTTCCCGTGGGGCTCAACGTGGCCAATGTGACCGTACGGTTGGCTGAAAACAGTTGACCACACCGGGCCTCAACGGGCCGTCGACAGCCGTCCGGAGCGCCGAACGGACATCGGCATACCCACTTCGGGCACAGCGGACGCGATGTTGGCGCATATGACAGAGGCTTCAGCGATTCGTTCTATTTACCATGCCCACCCTGGCCGGTGGGTGACTTCGGGACGAACTCCTCCGTTGAGTGGGCTCCGGGCGTTCTGTGTGTTCCACAAGCGCGCCGCGTGGTTAGCATGAGCGCCACATGTGGTGCGGAAGATCACCGTCCCCATCGGTGTCAGATCCCGCCCGTGCGGCCGAAGCGCGCTGGTCGGCCGGTCTTTATCCCCCGCACTCAAGCACCCGAGGGACCGCGGAATGTCAGTGCCTGTCGCCCCCCGCCCGCGCCGCATACGCAGGGCACGGACTCTGCCGCTCGCCGTACCCCTGGCCCTGCTGGTGGTGTCCGCCGCGGCGGGAGGCGCCGTGGCCGCGACGGCGCCGTCGGCGGCCCGTGGCTGGGTGGCCGCCACCGTCGCCGTCGCCTGGGCGTGCCTGGCGGCCACGACCGTCACCGCCGCGCTGCTGCTGCGCGGCCGTCGACGCACCACGGCCACCGCCGAGAACGAGACACGGGCGGCGCAGTCGCGACTGACCCAACTCGGCGCGGACTCGGCGCATTTGCTGAATGTCGCGCTGCCCGCGGTGGTCAAGAGAGTCCGGGACGGCGCGGGCGCCGACGAGACCCTGGAGTCCACCCCGGCGCCGTCCGATCCCCAACTCCGGCGCCTGCTTGAGATGTTCACGAACGAGATCGCCGACTCCGCACGGCGCGCCGCCGACGCGACCGCCGAAAGCGAGCGGGCCGTCGCCCAGCTGACGCGGGCCGCCGACGAGTTGGATCTGCTCACCGCCAAGACGCTTCCCGACGCGCTGGGCGGGCTGCGCTCCGGCGGCTCCGCGGACACCGTACTCGGCACCATCGAGCCGCCCACCGATCCACGGCTGCGGATCCTGCTGGACACCGTGGTCAGGAACTTCGCCACCAGCGAGCGACGGGCCGCGGCGGCGCAGGCGGCCAGCGCCAAGGCGCTGAGCCGGGTGCAGGCGAAGGCCGTGAGCATGCTCGCGGATCTGCGCGAGATGCAGGACCGTTACGGAGAAGAGGTCTTCGGGGACCTCCTCAAGCTCGACCACAACACCTCACAGCTCGGACTGCTCACCGACCGGCTGGCCCTGCTGATGGGCGGGCGCCCGAGCCGCGCCTGGAACAAGCCGATCGCCATGGAGAGCATCCTGCGCGGCGCGGTGGGCCGGATCGCCGCGTACCAGCGGGTCAGGCTGCACTGTTCGAGCAGCGCGGCGATCGCCGGGTTCGCCGCCGAGCCCGTGATGCATCTCCTCGCCGAACTCATGGACAACGCGGCGAACTTCTCCCCGCCGATCGACGAGGTCCATGTCTATGTCGAGGAGCGCACCGCGGGAATCGTGGTGACCATCGAGGACAGCGGTCTGAAGATGGCCGCCGCCGCGATGCGGCGCGCCGAGGAGTCCGTCTCGGGACGGGTCACCGACCTGGCGATGCTCCAGGGCACCCGGCTCGGGCTCGCCGTGGTCGGCAGGCTGGCCGCGAAGTACCACATCAGTGTCAACTACCGGCCCTCGTCCCGTGGCGGTACGGGCGTCGTGGTGCTCTTCCCGCCGCAGCTCATGGCCCAGCAGCGCGGTATGGCACCGGAGCACTCCCTGCGACGCCCGGCCCCGGAGGCGACGGTTCTCGCCGACCCGCCGGTCACCCCGGCCCCACGAGGCACGGCGGCCCAGTCGGCCCCGTCCCACTCGTCCGCCCCTTCGGTCTCCCCCGTACCGCCCTCCGCGTCGAAGCCGTCGAACCCGTCGAACCCGTCGGACCCTTCCGTCCCGCCCTCCCCGTCCTCGCCGGGGGACGGCCCCCGCGTGGCGACGCCCAACGGTCTGCCGGTCCGCCCGCCCGGCCGCACCATGGCCGCCGCCGACCGAGGCCGGCCGCAGCCGGAGTCGGAGTCGGAGAGCGACGGCGCCCGGCCGGGCCGCGACGCGGGCTCGCAGTTCGGCGCCTTCCACCGTGCGCGCCGCCCGTCGAAGGGCCCGTCTGGTGCCAACGGCACCCAGGGCGCGTCCGGAACCGGCGGTACGAGGGAACCTGACGGTACGTCCGGGACCCCGGCCGAATAAGAGCCGCCCTCTCCCCGTACGGCGCCCGGGGTCTTGGCGCCCTTCCCCCACCGGAACGCGAGATTGGAGACACGGGCGGGTGACCGGTCAGCCCGGTATCACCCGCCCCACGCACACCATGCAGACCACTGACAACAGCCTGACCTGGCTCCTTGAGAGCCTGTTGGAACGCACCCCCGGCACCCGGCACGCGCTGGTGCTCTCCCGTGACGGGCTGAAGCTCTGCTGGAGCCGTCACCTCACCCTCGACCAGGCCGATCAGCTGGCGGCCATCTGTTCCGGTATCCAGGCGCTCGCCCAGGGTGCCTCGGTGGAGTTCGGCAACGGCACCGGCGGCGTACGGCACTCGATGACGGAATTCCACGGCGGGCTGCTGTTCATCGTCGAGGCCGGTGACGGAGCGCATCTCGCGGTCGTGGCCGAGGACGGCGCCGATCCGGGCGTGGTGGGCCATCAGATGACCGAGCTGGTCGAGCAGATCGGTGAGCATCTGCGGGCCGAGCCGCGTGCGTCGGTCCAGGAGAGTTCTCCGTCATGACCCCCCGCCGGCCCGTCGACACCGGGGATCCCGACCGGCTGTACACCGTCACCGGTGGCCGCAGCCGGGTCGACGACGACTCGTTCGATCTGGTCACCCTGATCGTCAGCGAGTGCGAACCGACGCCGGGGATGCAGTCGGAGCATGTCCGGATCCTGGAACTGTGCCGTCATCCCACAGCGGTCGTCGAGATCTCTGCGGAGCTGCGGCTACCGGTGACGGTGGTACGGATCCTCCTCGGTGATCTCCTCGCGACGGGCCGGATCACCGCCCGGCATCCCCGTGCGGCACGCTCCGCGGAGCTGCCCGACTCCGCCCTTCTCAAGGAGGTGCTCCATGGACTCCGTAACCTCTGAGCTGCCGGCCCGTACCCCGCTGGCCGACGCCGCCGAGACCGGTCTCAAGATCGTCATCGTGGGCGGATTCGGGGTCGGCAAGACCACGCTCGTACGCTCGGTGAGCGAGATCCGGCCGCTCAACACCGAAGAGGTCATGACACAGGCCGGGGTCGGTGTCGACGAGACGGCCGGGCTGACCACCAAGACCACCACGACCGTGGCCTTCGACTTCGGCCGGATCAGCCTCAACGACCGTATGGTGCTCTATCTGTTCGGGGCGCCGGGACAGGAGAGATTCTGGTTCCTCTGGGACCGGCTCTTCTCGGGCACACTGGGCGCGGTCGTGCTGGTCGACACCCGGCGGATGAGCGAGTCCTGGTACGCGATCGACCGGCTGGAGCACCACAGGACACCGTTCGTGGTCGCGGTCAACCGGTTCGACGACGATGTCTCGGCGTTCTCACTGGCGGAGATCCGGCAGGCGCTCTCGCTGCCCGATCATGTCCCGCTGATCGACTGCGACGCGCGGGTGCGTTCGTCCGGCAAGAACGTACTGATCACCCTCGTGGACCACCTCTACGAACTGGCGATGGCCCGGGAGATGACCCCATGACCGACCCCGCAGACCCCTCCCTCGACCACGCCGTCCCGCCACCCGGGTGCCCCGCGCACGCCGGCGCGCAGGAGGGAGCTGTCGCGCTGAGCGGCCTGGAGTACCAGCAGACCCCGTCGCAGCTGTACCGCACCCTGCGCAGGGAGCACGGCGCGATCGCGCCCGTCGTGCTCGACGGGGGCATCCCCGCCTGGCTGGTGCTCGGCTATACCGAGGTCTCGTATGTCACCAACCATGACGAGCTGTTCGCCCGGGACTCACGGCGCTGGAACCAGTGGCCGTCGATCCCGCCCGACTGGCCGCTGATGCCCTTCGTCGGCTATCAGCCGTCGGTGATGTTCGCCGAGGGACCGGAGCACCAGCGCAGGGCCGGTGTGATCACCGAGGCGCTGGAGGCCGTCGACCAGTTCGAACTGGCCCATACCTGCCGGGAGATCGCCGAGGGGCTCATCGACGCCTTCGCCGGCAGCGGGCAGGCCGAGCTGATGAGCGCGTTCGCGCACGCGCTGCCGATGCGGGCCGTGGTCCGGCTCTGCGGAATGCCGGCCGATGGCGTCGACACCGATGATCTGGTCCGCGATCTGCGGATCTCGCTGGACGCCGCCGAGGGTGACGACCCGGTCGCCGCCTATGTGCGGGTGATGGAGCGGATGCAGCGGCTGGTCAAGGACAAGCGGGACAACCCGGGGTCCGACATCACCTCCCGGATGCTGAGCCACCCGGCCGGGCTGTCGGACGAGGAGATGGTCGTCGACCTGATCACCGTCATCGCCGCCGCGCAGCAGCCGACCGCCAACTGGATCTGCAACACGCTGCGACTGCTGCTGACCGACGACCGGTTCGCGCTGAACGTGTCGGGCGGCCGGCTCAGTGTCGGGCAGGCGCTGAACGAGGTGCTGTGGCTGGACACGCCGACGCAG
The DNA here is from genome assembly GCF_040681655.1 of Streptomyces sp. NPDC051662. Lineage (NCBI taxonomy): Bacteria > Bacillati > Actinomycetota > Actinomycetes > Kitasatosporales > Streptomycetaceae > Streptomyces > Streptomyces sp. NPDC051662. The sequence continues at coordinate 130,205 of NZ_JBFAZD010000013.1, read as the reverse complement.
AACTTCATCGGCCGGTGGGCGGTGCGCGACACCCAGCTCGGCGGCCGGCACATCAAGGCGGGCGACTGTCTGGTCCTGGGGCTCGCCGCGGCCAACACCGATCCGCAGATCTGGCCGGAGGGCCATATCGGCCCGGAGAACTCCGCGCATCTGTCGTTCAGCAACGGTGAGCACCGCTGCCCCTATCCGGCCCCGCTGCTGGCCGATGTCATCGCGCGCACCGCGGTCGAGACGCTGCTCGAACGGCTGCCGGACGTGGTGCTCGCGGTCGAGCCGTACGAGCTGAAGTGGCGGCCGTCCATCTGGATGCGGGGGCTGGCCGCGCTGCCGGTGAGCTTCACCCCGGTCGTGCAGTAGCGGCGCCGTACCCGCCGGTCAGCCGCCGGCGTACGGCCGCCGGGCCCGGAAACCCGGGCCCGGCGGATGCCGTCAGCCCTTCACCGGGGTGAAACGCACGGGCAGTGTCTGCGGTCCGCGCGTGAACACGCCCTGCTCGACCGGGTCGAACCCGTCGGCGAGACGGATGTCCGGCATGGCGTCGAGCAGTTGGTTGATGCCTGTCTCCACCTCCGCCTTCGCCAGCAGGGCGCCGACGCAGAAGTGCCGGCCGAGCGCGAAGGCCAGATGGTCGGCCGCCGCGGAGAACGCGGTCGTCGTGGTCAGATCGTCCCGGAAGATGGTGAAGCGGTCCGGCTCCTGGTAGCGCGAGCCATCACGGTTGGCGGCGCCGATCAGACAGGTGACCGTGGCTCCCGTCGGGATGGTCCCGCCACTGACCTCGACGTCCTTGGCGGCCTGCCGCATGATCATATGCACCGGCGGGGTGAACCGGAGCGTCTCCGCGAAGGCCCGGTCGATCAGCGTCCGGTCCTGCTGTACGGCCGCCAGCTGGTCGGGGTGGAGCAGCAGATTCGCGAAGACGCTGGCGATCGCCTTGTCGGTGGTCTCGCCGCCGGCCGCGAGCAGCAGGCTGCAGAACGCCTTGATGTCCTCGTCGCTCATCCGTACGCCGTCGACCTCGGCGGCGCAGAGCGTGGAGAGGAGATCGTCCCCGAGGTTGTCGCGCCGGTGTTGGATGATCGGCAGCATGTACGCGGCGAACTCGGCGCGGGTACGCTCACCGGCCGCCGCGACCTCCGGGTCGCCGGAGAGATTGCCCAAGAAGGCGATGACCGCGGTGTACCAGCCGTGGAACCGGGCGTGGTCGGCCTTGTCGAGGCCCAGCATGTCGGCGATGACATTGACGGGGAAGCGGGTGGCGTAGTCCGTGACCAGATCGGCGGATCCGGTGTGCCGGAAGGCATCGATCAGTTCACGGGAGTTGCGGTCGATGACCGGCAGGAACTTGTCCCGCAGATCGCTGCCGCGGAAGGCCGGGGCGACCAGCGCCCGGCGTACCGCGTGCTCCCGGCCGCTCAGCTGGAGGATCGTTTTGCCGTGCACGGGCTCGATCTGCCAGTCGTAGTTGTCGGTGGTGAACTCCGACTCCTTGTCCTTGAAGACGCGCTCGACGTCCTCGTAGCGCGAGATGATGTAGCTCTTCGTGGCCTCGTGCCAGATGAGCGGCGCGCTCTCCCGCATCACGCTGTAGGCCGGATACGGATTCTCGGCGAACTCGGGCGACAGGATGTCGGGGACCTGATGTGCGGTGGCCATGGAGCTCCTCGTTCGATACCAGCCCGATCGATAACGGGCGTCTCAACAAAGGTTATTGATCAACCGTCACCAGAAACAGTCATCTCCTCACCCGACCTGAGGTCCCTGTGTCAGGAGTGATCGCTTACCGTGTATCTCCGGTCGACACGGAGGAGACGTCATGACGGAACGGGCACTGATCACCGGCGTGGGCGGGAAGTTCCCCGGCGTCGACGCCGCCGCGTTCACCGCGCCGACGTCCGTGGTGGTCGGCGATGTCACCGTGGCGGCGGGTGCGAGCATCTGGTACCACACCGTGCTCAGGGCCGACTGCGGGCCGATCGTGGTGGGCGCCGACAGCAATATCCAGGACAACTGCACCCTGCACTGCGATCCCGGTTTCCCGCTCACGGTCGGCGAGCGCGTCTCGGTCGGTCACAACGCGGTGCTGCACGGCTGCACGGTCGAGGACGATGTGCTGATCGGCATGGGCGCGACGATCCTCAATGGCGCGCGTATCGGCGCGGGGTCACTGGTCGCGGCGCAGTCGCTCGTACCGCAGGGCATGCGGGTGCCGCCGGGCTCGCTGGTCGCGGGGGTGCCCGCCAAGGTCAAGCGCGAGCTGACCGAGGAGGAGCGGGCGGGGATCAGGCTGAACGCGGCGGGCTATCTGGAGCTGGCGAAGGCCCACCGCGAGACGCACGAGAACGGATGACGCCCGGGGGTCCGCTCCCGGGCGGACCGCTGCCGGGCGGTCCGCTCCCGGGCACGCACAGTCCCTACTCCGCGGCGGGTACGGGTTCCGGATCGCCCGCCGACGGCTTCGGCTCACCGGCCTTCTTGGCGCGGTTCCTGAGGACGAGCATGGACGCGATCCCGATCAGCACCGCGAGCAGCAGACCGAGCCAGGAGAAGCGCTTGAGCCACGCCTCGGCGACCACACCCACCGAGTAGATGACGGCGGTCGTACCGCCCGCCCAGAGGATGCCGCCCAGCACATTGGCGATCAGGAACTTCCAGTACGGCATGCGCAGCACGCCCGCGAGCGGCCCGGCGAAGATCCGCAGCAGGGCGACGAAACGGCCGAAGAAGACCGCCCACATGCCCCACTTCTGGAACGACCGCTCCGCCATGGCGATCTGGGCCTCGCCGAAGTGCTTGGGGAACTTCCCGCCGAGCCGGGCGAGCAGCGGTCTGCCGCCCTTGCGGCCGATGGCGTAGCCGATCGAGTCACCGATGATCGCCCCGGCGGTGGCGCAGGCGCCGAGGATGTACGGATTGATGTCGCCGTGCTGGGAGGCGAGCAGCGCCGAGCTGACGAGGACGATCTCACCCGGCAGCGGGATACCCAGGCTTTCGAGCCCGATGACCACCCCCACCAGGAGATAGACGCTGACCGCGGGGACGGTCTCCAGCCACTCCTGGACGTGCACCGCCGGTTCCTCTCGTTGGTTCCGCTGCCCGGCGTGCGCCTGGCCAGGCGCACGCCGGGCAGCCTACCTGGTGGGCGGGTGAGGTCAGGAACGCGGACGGAGGCCAGGACCCGGAGGCCGGGCCCCGGAGGCCGGCAACGCGGAGGTCAGGAATTGGGCCGGAGGGTCCAGACGACGGTCATCTCTCCGGTGACCGCTCCGTCCTCGCGGGTGAGGGTGACGGTCACCGGGAATTCCGGCCGCTCTCCGGCGTCCAGCTCCGCGACGACGTCCGCCACGGGGCGGCCCAGCGTGGCGGTGGCCGTGACGATCCCCTTGGCGAGCTTCCGGTAGCCGATCTCCGCCGTGACGGCGAGCGGGACCGCGCGCGGGAGCTGGTCGCCGAAGGCGGCGAGCACGACGGCGCCGCTGGCCGACTCGGCGAGGGTGAACATCGCTCCGGCGTGCGGTCCGCCGAGGTGGTTGTGGTAGTCGGGCTGGTCGGGCAGCCGCAGGACGGCCCGCTCCGCCGTGGTCTCCGAAAACTCCAGTCCCAGGGTCCTGACCATGGGAACGGTGGCGGCGAGCATCTCACCGACGGACAGCTGATCTGTGGTCATGGCATGCGATGTTACCTGCGAGTAGCAGAGCTTCACCATCCCCTGACGGGACGGACGTGGCAGCCGTCCGGGGCACCCCTCTATCGTTAGCCGCCATGTGGCCAGGACAGCAGCCGCCCGGGGGCGAGCAGAACCCGCAGGACCAGAATCCCAATCCGTACCAGCAGCCGGGGTACCAGCAGCCGAACCCCTATCAGCAGCCGGGGTACCAGCAGCCGGGCCACCCGCCGCAGCAGCCCGGACAGGAGCAGCCGGGGTATCCGCCGCAGCAGCCCGGACAGGAGCAGCCGGGGTATCCGCCGCAGCCCGGTTACCCGCAGCAGCCCGGCTATCCGCAGCAGGGATACCAGCAGCCCAACCCGTACCAGCAGCCGACCGTGCCGCAGCAGTACGCCGCAGCGGGTCAGTCCGGTCCGCCAGGTCCCGGACCGGGCAAGAGGAAGAACACGACGGTCGTCGCCGTCGTCGCCGCCGCGGTGGTCGTGATCGCCGCCGCGGGCACCGCGTTCTTCGTGCTGGGCGGGGACGACAAGAAGAGCGACAACGCCGCGGACGACGCCAAGGCGTCCTCCTCCGCGTCCACGTCCGGTGAGCCGTCCGCCGCCCCGTCCGTCGACAACCCCCGGGACGGCTCCGCCGCCGAGCCGACCATCCCCGGCTGGAAGGTCGTGACCAACCCGAAGCACGGGACGCGGTTCGACGTTCCGGCCGACTGGGAGGTCCAGAAGCCGGGTGTGATATCCGGCTTCGAGGACGCGAAGAAGGGCGACGGCTCCCCCCTCGTCACGTTCTCGGCTCCCGCCTTCTACAAGTCCAAGTGGTGCTCCCAGGACTCCGACAAGGACGGCAGGACGGAGGACAGCAGCCTCGGGGGCACCGGTACCAAGGGCGGCAGGGGCGCCGAGGACACGGCGTCGGCCGCGCGGACCGAGGCGGGCACCTGGGTCTGGGCCCCGTACGCCCAGGAGGAGTCCGAGGCGTCGCTCAAGGAGAAGATGAAGGTCAGCGAGGCCGAGGCGTTCACCACCGCGTCCGGGCTCAAGGGGCACTTCGCGACGGCGACGGTCACGGGACTCGCCAAGAAGAACAAGTGCGACACCGACGGCAAGTCGGTCGCCTTCACCTTCGCCAACGCCAAGGGCGACTTCTCGACCTGGGTCCTCTACGCCAACAAGGGCGTGCCGGACGAGATCCCGGACGCGACGATCAAGAAGATCATGAGCACTGTCCGGCTGGCCGGGGCCTCCTGACCGGAACGTGACAAAATCGGTTGGCACGGGGTACCGACCACGGGGATAGTCCCCGGGTGACCTCTCCCGCCGACACCGGCACCGGCCCGCGACGGCCCCGTCGCCCTCACCGTCCCCCGTGGGCCGGTCGTAACTACACGCTGCTGACCGCCGCGGCGATCGCCACCAATCTGGGCAGCCAGGGCGCGCTGATCGCCTCGGCGTTCGCGGTGCTCGAATTGGGCGGCGACGCGGGCGACGTGGGGCTGGTGGCCGCGGCCCGTACGATTCCGCTCGTTCTCTTCCTGCTGGTCGGCGGCGCCCTGGCGGACCGGCTGCCACGGCACCGGGTGATGGTCGCCGCCAACGCCGTCAACTGCGTCTCCCAGGCCACCTTCGCCGCCCTGGTACTGACGGGCGACGCGCGGCTGTGGCAGATGATGGCGCTGGCCGCGCTCGGCGGTACGGGCCACGCCTTCTTCAGCCCGGCCTCCGAGGGCATGCTGATGTCCAGTGTCAGCGGCGAACAAGCGGGCCGGGCCTTCGCGCTCTACCGGATGTCGATGCATGGCGCCGGGATCGGCGGCGCCGCGCTGGGCGGGGCGCTCATCGCGGTGATCGGCCCCGGCTGGGTGCTGGCCGTCGACGCCGCCGCCTTCCTGGTGGCCGGGGCGCTGCGCGCCTTCCTCGATGTCAGCCATGTGCCACCGCGCGAGCCGGGCGACGGGATGGTCGCCGATCTGCGCGACGGCTGGCGGGAGTTCATCGGCCGCCCCTGGCTCTGGACGATCGTCGTCCAGTTCGCGGTGGTCAACGCGGTCGTCGTGGCGGCCGAGTCGGTGTACGGGCCGCTGGTCGCCCGCGACGAACTCGGCGGGGCGGGTCCCTGGGGTCTGGCGCTCGCCGCCTTCGGCGCGGGCACCGTGGGCGGCGCGCTGGTGATGATGCGCTGGAAGCCGCGCCGGCTGCTGCTCGCGGGCACGCTCTGCGTCTTTCCCCTCGCCCTGCCGTCCGCCGGGCTCGCGATACCGCTGCCGGGCGCGGGGCTGGCGCTGGTGATGTTCCTGACGGGGCTCGCGGTCGAGGTCTTCGGGGTGTCGTGGATGACCGCGCTGCATCAGGAGATCGCCGAGGAGAAGCTCTCCCGGGTCTCCGCGTACGACATGCTCGGCTCGGTCGGGATGATTCCGGTGGCCACCGCGCTCGCGGGACCGGTGGAGAGCGCCTTCGGGCGCACCAACGCGCTGTGGGGCTGCTCGGCGCTGGTCGTCGTGCTGACGGCCGCGGTCCTGACCGTGCCGGACGTACGCCGGCTGACGCGCCGCGCCCCCACCCCGGAGGCGGGGACACGGAAGACCACGGAATCCACCGAGACCACCGAGACCACGGAGAACGCGGAGAACGCCGCCGTGTCAGCCGATGCTGAAGGCACCGTCGGGCGGGCGGGGTGACGGCACGGCGCCGCTGTCCCGTACCGGCGCCGCGTCCCCGATGAACTTCCGCAGCGACGCGCCGTGTTCGACCCGGGCGGGGAAGGCGTCGGCCGCGGTACGGCGGGCCAGGGCGGCCATGTCGATCTCCGAGTGCGAGGCGACCAGCACGGCGTTGCCGAAGCGACGGCCGCGGAGCACGGCGGGCTCCGCGATCAGCGCCAGTTCCTCGAAAACCGTGGCGAAGGTGGCCAGTTGGGAGCGGAGGAAGCCGAAGGGCGCCCCGTCGGCGAGGTTCGCGGCGTAGACCCCGTCCGCACGCAGCACCCGCGCGGCCTCGCGCGCGTACTCGACGGAGGTGAGATGGGCGGGCACCCGCGAGCCGCCGAAGACATCACCGACGAGCACGTCCACGGAGCGGTCCCGCGCGGCTTCGAGCCAGTGGCGCGCGTCCGCGCCGTGCACGGTGATGCCGGTGCCGTCCGGTATCGGCAGCGTCTCCGCGACCAGCGCCAGCAGAGCCTCGTCCGCCTCCACCACACACTGCGTGGAGCCGGGCCGGGTGGCGGCCACATAGCGGGGCAGGGTGCAGGCCCCGCCGCCGAGGTGGAGCACGGTGAGCGGAGCGCCCTCGTCGCCCGCCCGGTCGACGACATGGGCCAGGCGCCGTACGTACTCGAACTCCAGATGGGTCGGCTCGTCGAGATCGACATAGGACTGGGGCGCGCCGTCGACCGTCAGCAGCCAGGCACGCTCCCGGTCCATGTCGGGCAGCAGCTTGGCGGTGCCGCTGTCCACGGCGCGCATGACGGGGATCGCTTCGTTCACGGTTCCATTGTGCGCGCCCGCCGCCCCGGGGTACGGGGCGGCGGGCGCGGACCATGAGAGCACCGGCCGGGTGCGGCCTCGCGGACGGGGTCAGAGCAGGGACGTGACCGTGCCGGCGCCGACCGTACGGCCGCCCTCACGGATCGCGAAGCCGAGCCCCGCCTCCAGCGGGACGTCACGGCCCAGCTCCACGGTCAGGCTGACCGTGTCCCCGGGGCGCGCGACGGCCGCCTCGCCCAGGTCGATGTCACCGACCACATCCGCCGTACGGATATAGAACTGCGGCCGGTAGCCACTGGTGACCGGGGTCGTCCGCCCGCCCTCGCGGGCGGAGAGGACATACACCCGCGCGGTGAAGCGCCTGCTCGGCACGACACTGCCCGGCGCCGCCACCACATGGCCGCGGCGGACCGCGTCGCGCTGCGTACCGCGCAGAAGCAGCGCGACATTGTCCCCGGCCTCGGCGGACTCCATCGGCTTGCCGAAGGTCTCCAGCCCGGTGACGACCGTCTCGATTCCGGCGCCGAGCACTTCCACCCGGTCGCCGACACGCACCGTGCCGCGCTCGATGGCACCGGTGACGACCGTGCCGCGCCCGGTGATGGTGAGGACGTTCTCCACCGGGAGCAGGAACGGCGCGTCCGTGTACCTGATGGGCATCGGCACATAGGTGTCGACCGCGTCGAGCAGCGCCTCCACGGCCGCCACCCAGCGCGGGTCGCCCTCCAGCGCGCGCAGCCCGGAGACCCGGACGACGGGCGCCGCGTCGCCTCCGTAGCCGTGCTCGGTGAGCAGCTCACGCACCTCCAGCTCGACCAGGTCGGTCAGCTCGTCGTCGCCCGCGTCGGCCTTGTTGAGGGCGACGACGATGTGGTTGACGCCGACCTGGCGGGCGAGCAGCACATGCTCGGCGGTCTGCGGCATGATCCCGTCGAGTGCGGAGACGACGAGGATCGCCCCGTCGAGCTGGGCGGCACCGGTCACCATGTTCTTGATGTAGTCGGCGTGGCCCGGCATGTCGACATGCGCGTAGTGCCGGGTGTCGGTCTCGTACTCGACGTGCGAGATGTTGATGGTGATCCCCCGGGCGGCCTCCTCCGGGGCCCGGTCGATCCGGTCGAACGGCACGAATGTGCCGGTCCCCCGGTCGCTGAGGACTTTGGTGATGGCGGCGGTCAGGGTGGTCTTTCCGTGGTCGACGTGGCCCATGGTGCCGATGTTCAGATGCGGCTTGGTGCGCACGTATGCCGTCTTGGGCATGGTTCGCGTGGTTCCTTCCAGGAACTCGAAGCTGAGAGGGACCCCCGGGCCTTGCCGACCCTCCCCCTGCGGGGTCCGCCGGACGATCCGGGAAGGGTCAGCTTCGGGCGCCGCCGAGGGGCGCCGCGGGTGCCGCTGCCGCGGCCGCCGCCGCGGGGGGCGCGGTCGCGGTGAGCACCGCCGCGTCGGCCGCGTACGCGAGGGAGAGACCGGCGGGGAAACCGGCAGCCTTCGGCGCGTCCGCGACTGCGGACGGCGCTGCGGGGAAGGCGTGCCGGAACATGTCGCCGATCCTGGCTCATACCCACTGTTCACGTCGAATGGTTTTCCCCGCCACGGGAGTTCATGTGGGTCGGCTAGCATCCCCGAATATGCTCGACACCGCCCCCAGGCCGGTCCCGAAGCCGGCCCCCGAGCCTTCGCCGGGCCTCGCCGTCCGCTGTCTCCGGCTGCTGCTCTCGCCCTGGTCGCGGTTCGCCCTGCTCGTCGTCGTACTCGCCGCGGCGGGTGTGGCGGTGCTGCTGTACGAGCCGCAGAAGTTCCTCGCCGACGGCTGGCCGCCGCAGTTCAGCGGCGCGACGGCGGTGGTGCTGTTCGCCGTGTCATACGGGCTGTGCGCCGTCGCGTTCGTACCCCGTCCCCTGCTCAGCCTCGCCGCCGGCGCGCTCTTCGGCTCGGCGTGGGGGCTGCTCGCCGCGATCGTGGGGTCGGTACTGGCCGGCGCGGTCTCCTTCGGGCTGGTCCGTATCCTCGGTCAGGGGGCGCTGCGGCCACTGCTGCGGGGCCGCTGGCTGGTGGCGGCCGACGGACAGCTGAGCGAGCACGGCTTCCGGTCGATGATGGCGCTCCGGCTCTTTCCCGGGGTGCCGTTCGCCCTGGGCACCTACTGCGCCGCCGTCTCACGTATGCGATGGTCGTCGTTCCTGCTGGCGACCGGGATCGGAACGATCCCCAACACGGCGGCGTATGTGATCGCGGGCAGCGAGGCATCGTCTCCGACCTCGCCGATGTTCCTGATCGCGACCGGCTTCATCGTGGTCACCGGGGTGGCCGCGGCGATCGTCGCCTGGCGTCAGCGCCACCGCCTCGGCCGCCGCTGATCTCAGCTCACGCCGGGACGCGGACCGCCGGGTCACGGACCATCGGAACGCGGACCATCACGGCGCGCCGAGCCCCAGGTCGCCACCGGGCGGCGGTGCGGAGAACCGCGCCACGTCGGCGTCCGTGACCTCCGCCAGCTCCTTCGGCGACCAGCGTGGTCTGCGGTCCTTGTCGATGACCCGGGCCCGGATGCCCTCCTGGAGATCGGGGAAGGTCAGCGCCGCGCACGAGGCGCGGTACTCCTGGTCGATCACCTGCTCAAGCGTGGCGGTCCGGCGGGCCCGGCGTACCGCGACGAGGGTGGCCTTCAGAGCGGTGGGCGACCGGGTGAGGAGCGTCTCCGCGGCGTCCTTCGCCGCCGGTGCCCCGTTGCCGCGCAGACGGTCGATGATCTCCTCCACCGAGCCGGCCGGGTAGCAGTCGTCGATCCACTCGCGGTCCGTGTCGAGCCGCCCCTCCGGCGCGGTCGTCGCATACCGGCGCACGGTCTCCCGTACGTCCGCCGCCTCCCGCACCTCGGGCCCCGCGAGCGCGGCGCGCAGAGCACCCAGCCGGTCGGAGGGTACGAAGTGATCCGCGAGCCCGCACAGCAGGGCGTCGGCCGCGCCGAACGTCTGCCCGGTGAGGGCGAGATGGGTGCCCAGCTCACCGGGCGCCCGGGAGAGCAGATAGGTGCCGCCGACATCGGGGACCAGCCCGATCGCGGTCTCGGGCATGGCGACGGCCGACCGTTCGGTGACGATCCGTACGCTGCCGTGCGCGGAGACGCCGACACCGCCGCCCATCACGATGCCGTCCATCAGCGCGACATACGGCTTGGGGTAGCGGGCGATCCGGACGTTGAGCCGGTACTCGTCGCGCCAGAAGGCGGGCGAGACGCCCGCGCCGGTGCGGGTGTCCTCGTGGATCACACGGATGTCGCCACCGGCGCAGAGCCCTCGGTCACCGGCGCCGGAGATGACCACGGCCGTGACGTCGTCGTCGCCCTCCCACACGGCCAGCGCCTCGTCGATCGTCCGCACCATGGGGTGGGTGAGAGCGTTGAGCGCGCGGGGCCGGTTGAGGATGAGATGGGCCGTACGGCCCGCGCGGGCGGTCAGTACGGGTTCGTCGTGGGCCATGCTCTCGCTGATTCCTTCCCTGGGCGGACACGTCCGTGGGACCGCGCCCGTCCAGTATGGACACGCTGTTCCGGGGGCTCTCCACCGGTCCGTCGGGAGGGATCAGCTACGGGTGGGAGCCGCCAGCGCCTCGATGATCCGGTCCGCGGCGAGCGTCGCGGTCAGTGTCCCGTCCCGTACCTCCCGCTCCAGCGCGGGCGCCAGTTCCCGTACGCCCGGGTGTTCACGCAGCCGGTCCAGGAGGTGGTCGCGGACCATCGCCCACGTCCAGTCGACCTGCTGGTCCCGGCGCTTGCGGTCCAGCCGGCCGTCGGCGCCGAGCACCGCGCGGTGCTGTTCGAGCCGTTCCCATACGGTGTCGAGGCCGCTGCCCTCCCGCGCGCTGCAACTGAGCACCGGTGGCGTCCAGGCGGCGTCCGCCGGGTGCATCAGCCGTAGCGCGCCCGCGAGTTCCCGGGCGGCGGAGCGCGCGTCGCGTTCGTGGGGGCCGTCGGCCTTGTTGACCGCGATGACGTCGGCCAGTTCGAGGACGCCCTTCTTGATGCCCTGGAGCTGGTCCCCGGTGCGCGCCAGGCTGAGCAGCAGGAAGGAGTCGACCATGTTGGCGACGGTGGTCTCGGACTGGCCGACCCCCACCGTCTCGACGAGCACCACGTCGTAGCCGGCGGCCTCCATGACGATGATGGTCTCGCGGGTCGCCTTGGCCACCCCGCCCAGCGTGCCCGCGGTCGGCGAGGGCCGTACGAACGCGGCGGGGTCCACGGCGAGCCGTTCCATCCGGGTCTTGTCGCCCAGGATGGAGCCGCCCGTCCTGCTGGAGGACGGGTCGACGGCGAGCACCGCGACCCGGTGGCCGAGGCCCGTGAGCAGGGTCCCCATCGCGTCGATGAAGGTGGACTTGCCGACGCCGGGGACCCCGCTGATACCGATCCTGCGGGCCCTCCCGGAGTGCGGCAGCAGCTCGGTCAGCAGCTGCTGGGCGAGCCTGCGGTGGTCGGGCCTGGTGGACTCCACGAGGGTGACGGCACGGGCGATATACGAACGGGAGCCGTCCAGAACGCCCTTGACGTAGCTGTCGATGTCGATCCGTGGGGGCACGCGCTCACCGCTCTGCGCCGGAAGCGGCGTCGCCGGAAGCAGCCTTGTCGGCAGGAGCGTTCCCGGCAGGGGCCTCGTGCCCCAGCGAGGCCGCGAGCGCGGTCAGCAGATCGCGCGCGGCGTCCGGGATCACCGTGCCGGGCGGGAAGACCGCGGCGGCCCCGGCCCGGTGCAGCTCCTCGATGTCCTGGGGCGGGATCACCCCGCCCACCACGATCATGATGTCCTCGCGGCCCTCCTCGGCGAGCTGTTCGCGCAGCGCCGGTACGAGCGTGAGGTGCCCGGCGGCGAGCGACGAGACGCCGACGATATGCGCGTCGGCCTCGACGGCCTGCCGCGCCACCTCGGCGGGGGTCTGGAACAGCGGGCCGACATCGACATCGAAGCCCAGGTCGGCGAAGGCCGTGGCGATCACCTTCTGGCCGCGGTCATGGCCGTCCTGGCCCATCTTGGCGACCAGGATGCGCGGCCTGCGTCCTTCGGCCCGTTCGAAGTCCTCGACGGCGGCGCGGGTGCGCTCGACCGCCGGGGAGGTACCTGCCTCGTTCCGGTACACACCGGCGATGGTACGGATCTGGCCGGAGTGACGCCCGTACACCTTCTCCAGGGCGTCGGAGATCTCACCGACGGTGGCCTTGGCGCGGGCCGCGTTCACCGCGAGGCCGAGCAGATTGCCGTCGAGTCCGGGGCGCGAGCCGGCCTCGGCGGCGGCGGTGAGCGCGCGCAGCGCGTCCTGGCAGACGGACTCGTCGCGTTCGGCGCGCAGCCGCCGGAGCTTCTCGATCTGCTGGGTGCGTACGGAGGAGTTGTCGACCTTGAGCACATCGATCTGCTCGTCGGTCTCCACCCGGTACTTGTTGACGCCGATGACGGGCTGACGGCCCGAGTCGATCCGCGCCTGGGTACGGGCCGCGGCCTCCTCGACCCGGAGCTTGGGGATTCCGGCGTCAATGGCCTGCGCCATCCCGCCGGCCGCCTCGACCTCCTCGATGTGCTGCCAGGCGCGCCTGGCGAGGTCGTAGGTCAGCTTCTCGACATACGCGCTGCCGCCCCACGGGTCGGTCACCCGGCAGGTCCCGGACTCCTGCTGAAGCAGCAGCTGGGTGTTGCGGGCGATCCGGGCCGAGAAGTCGGTGGGCAGGGCGAGGGCCTCGTCCAGCGCGTTGGTGTGCAGCGACTGGGTGTGGCCCTGTGTGGCGGCCATCGCCTCGACACAGGTGCGGGTGACGTTGTTGAAGACGTCCTGCGCGGTGAGCGACCAGCCGGAGGTCTGTGAATGGGTGCGCAGGGAGAGCGACTTGGCGTTCTGGGGATCGAACTTCTTGACCAGCCTGGCCCAGAGGAGCCGGGCCGCGCGCAGTTTGGCGATCTCCATGAAGAAGTTCATGCCGATGGCCCAGAAGAAGGAGAGCCGTGGCGCGAACGCGTCCACGTCGAGTCCGGCGCCGAGCCCGGCGCGCAGATACTCCACGCCGTCGGCAAGGGTGTACGCCAGCTCCAGATCGGCCGTCGCCCCCGCTTCCTGGATGTGGTAGCCGGAGATGGAGATGGAGTTGTAGCGCGGCATCTTCTGCGAGGTGTACGCGAAGATGTCGGAGATGATCCGCATCGACGGTTTCGGCGGGTAGATATAGGTGTTGCGGACCATGAACTCTTTGAGGATGTCGTTCTGGATGGTCCCGGCCAGCTTCTCGGGCGGTACGCCCTGCTCCTCGGCGGCCACGATGTAGAGCGCGAGTACGGGCAGGACCGCGCCGTTCATCGTCATCGACACGCTCATCCTGTCGAGCGGGATGCCGTCGAACAACTGGCGCATGTCGTAGATCGAGTCGATGGCCACACCCGCCATGCCGACATCGCCGGTCACCCGGGGGTGATCGCTGTCGTAGCCGCGGTGGGTCGGCAGATCGAAGGCGACCGAGAGGCCCTTCTGCCCGGCGGCGAGGTTGCGCCGGTAGAAGGCGTTGGACTCCTCGGCGGTGGAGAACCCGGCGTACTGCCGAATGGTCCAGGGCTGGTTGACATACATCGTCGGATACGGGCCGCGCAGATACGGCGCGATGCCGGGGTAGGTGCCGAGGAAGTCGAGCCCCGCCAGATCCCGCGCGGTGTACAGCGGTTTGACGGCGATGCCCTCGGGGGTGTCCCAGAACAGTTCGTGGTCGGTCCTGCCGGTGTGCTCCTTGACGGCCGTACGCCACTGGTCCTCGGTGGTCCCGGCGCTGTCGCCGGGGCCGAGCTGAATCTCGGAGAAGTCCGGGATCCCCATCACGCCACTCCCATCCGGTCGAGGACGGAGGTCAGGACGGCGATCGCGTCGCCGCCCGCGACGACGAACTCGTCGACTCCGGCCCGTACATAGGTCTCACGTTGTTCGCCGGGGCGGCCGGCGAGGAACACCTGGAGCGCGCCGGCCGCCTTGAGCGCCGCCGCGACGGGCGCGGCACCCTCGGCATAGAGCGCGTCGCTGGAGCAGATACAGGCGACGGCGGCCCCGCTGCGGGTGAAGGCGTCGGCGGCGGTTTCCGCGTCGACCGTCACCGGGTCGTGGACCGGCTCGATTCCGCCCGCCTGGAAGAGGCTGGTGGCGAAGGTGGCGCGCGCGGTGTGCGCGGCGGCCGGTCCGAGGGCGGCCAGAAAGACACGGGGCCGGGCGCCGGTGGCGGCGAGATGCGCGTCGGAGCGGGCGCGAAGCGTCTCGTACGCCTCGTCGCGGCGTACCACCGGCAGTCCGCCTCCCGGCGGCGCGGGCGCCGGGGCGCGTTCCACCGGGGGCTGGGAGAGCTGGGGGAACTCACTGACGCCGGTGATGGGTTCGCGCCGCTTGGCCAGCCTGCCCGAGCGCTCCCGCCAGGTGGCCGCGAGCCGCTCGGCGATCAGTCCGTCGTGGAGCGCGGCGCGCTGACCGCCGGCGCGTTCGATCTCCTGGAACCACGCCCAGGCGGCGTGGGCGAGATCGTCGGTGAGCCGCTCCACGTACCAGGAGCCGCCCGCGGGGTCGATGACCCGTCCCAGGTGGGATTCCTCCAGCAGGATCGTGGAGGTGTTACGGGCGATCCTGCGGGCGAAGGCGTCGGGCAGTCCGAGTGCGTGGTCGAAGGGCAGTACGGTCACGGCGTCGGCGCCGCCGACGCCGGCCGCCAGCGAGGCGACCGTGGTGCGCAGCATGTTCACCCAGGGGTCGCGCCGGGTCATCATCACCGGTGAGGTCACGGCGTGCTGACGCTGCGCCCCGGTACCGGAACCGGCGTCGGCGCCGCACACCTCGGCCACCCGGGCCCAGAGCCTGCGCGCGGCCCGGAGTTTGGCGATCGTCAGAAACTGGTCGGCGGTCGCCGCGTACCGGAACTCGATCTGTTCACAGGCGGCTTCGACGGTGAGTCCGGCCGCGGTGAGGTCACGCAGCCAGCCGACCCCGGTGGCGAGGGCACAGCCCAGTTCCTGTGCGTCGGAGGCGCCGCCCTCGTGGTACGGCAGGGCGTCGACGGTGATCGCGCGCAGGCCCGGGTACTCCCGGTCGCAGAGCGCGGCGAGTTCGGCGGCCTCTTCCATCAGGCCCGTCACTTCCCGTCCCGTACGGGCGAGTTCACCGACGGGGTCGGCGCCGAGGGTGCCGCGCGCCGCGTCGCGGGCCACCCCGCGTTCCTCGTACAGCTTCAGCAACTCCCGTGCGGCGGGCCCGAATTCGGCGCCCGCGTCGAGGGCGATCGGCGCCAGGTCGAGATAGACGCCGTCGAGCACCGTGGCGAGCCCGGACACCGGGATTCCGGTGGAACCCACTGACAGCCAGAGGGAGGTGACCCCGTTCTCCAGGTCGGAGAGCACGGCTTCGTTGGCGCGTACGGGATCGGGGAGCGAATGGCGTTGCCGTACGTCCCAGCCGGAGACCACGGCGCCCTCGGGCCGGCCGCCTCTGATGAACGGCGCGAAGCCGGGATAGCCGGGGTGAGCGGTGTCTCCGGGCGCGTCGTCCGCGGTGTACAACGGACGGGTGGTGAGCCCGTCCTGAAGCGTGGTGGAGAGCGCGTCCTCAGCGGCCGGCCCCGGAAGATCCCGGCCCGACTTGCGCAGCACGCCTGCCACCAGGCTCTGCCACTGCTCGCGGGTCGCGTCGGGGAACTCGGAGGCCAGGGAAAGCCCGTCGTCAGGCAGGACCGTCATGCCCAGATGTTATGGCAGCGTGGCGAACGAGTAGCAGAGGGCGACACTGTGACCTTGCCCTCGCCGAGCCGCCTCGGGTGTAGGTCATTCATGGTGCGGGATGTGCCGGGGCGAGGACCCGTGGCACCAGGGGTCACCGCCGTCCCGTTACCCGCAGACGCTACGCTGCCCACCACCACCTTGTGATCGCCGTCGCTCCCTGCGGACGGCGATGATCTGTCCTGTCCTGGACTCAGCCCGGGACCGACCTCAGCGGTGCCACAGCAGCGCCACGTCAGTGAAGAGCCGGCATGAGTAGGACCACTCACCCATCCATATGATCCAACCCGCGCTTCGACCGTCAGCCGTCAGTCCGTCACTGTGCCGCTGTTCCGCAGGCCAGTGCTTGATCATCTCTTGGATGGCGTAGTACCCCATGTCTTGGTTCGAATCTTTCATCCTCGGGCTCGTCCAGGGGCTGACCGAGTTCCTCCCCATCTCCTCCAGCGCCCATCTGCGGCTGACGGCGGTCTTCGCCGGCTGGCACGATCCGGGCGCGGCGTTCACCGCGATCACCCAGATCGGTACGGAGGCGGCGGTCCTCATCTACTTCCGCAAGGACATCGCCCGAATCGTTTCCGCCTGGAGCCGCTCGCTGGTGAACAAGTCGATGCGTGGTGATCACGACGCCCAGATGGGCTGGTTGGTCATCGTCGGCTCGATCCCGATCGGTGTCCTCGGTGTGACGCTGAAGGACCAGATCGACGGTCCGTTCCGTGATCTGCGGCTGATCGCCGTCACTTTGATCGTGATGGGCATCGTGCTCGGTGTCGCCGACCGGCTGGCGGCCCGCGACGAGACCGGCGGCAAGCACCGCGCGATCAAGGAGCGCAAGTCGCTGAAGGAGCTGAGCGTCAAGGACGGTCTGATCTTCGGCTTCTGTCAGGCGATGGCGCTGGTGCCCGGTGTCTCGCGCTCGGGCGCCACGATCAGCGGTGGTCTGCTGATGGGGTACACCCGTGAGGCGGCGGCGCGGTACTCGTTCCTGCTCGCGATCCCGGCGGTGCTCGCCTCAGGCGCGTTCGAACTGAAGGACGCGGGCGAGGGGCATGTCTCCTGGGGGCCGACCATCTTCGCGACATTCATCGCGTTTGTTGTTGGATATGCCGTTATCGCCTGGTTCATGAAGTTCATTACTACGAAGAGCTTCATGCCGTTCGTGATCTACCGGATCCTGCTCGGCATCGCGCTCTTGGTCCTGGTCGGCACGGACACGCTGAGCCCGCACGCGGGCGAGTCGGCCGGCTGACCCGGCCGCCGGGTGGCCCTGCGAGAAGCGTGGCAGTGTGTGAACGAAGTGTGAGCAAGGACGCTCCCTGATCGGCACCGGGGCGGGGGTGCGGGCCCCTAGGCTGGTCACATGTCCTCCTCCTCCGCTTCCTCGACCCCGGCATCCGACGCCGTCGCGGCCAATGAGCGCATCCGCGCGCTCGTCGACGCGACCGATTCGTCCGACGGAACGTGGCCGGCGGAGGCGTACGAGGTCCTGCTGCTGGAGTGGGCCGCGGCCCTCCACGAGGGCGTGGACGAGGCGGCCTGAGCTTCCCGGTCGAGTCCCCCGCCCGCCGGTTCGGTCAGGTCGCGGCGGTGGGGGCCGCCGGAGTCCGGGACGCGGCGGCCGACGGGGGTGTCGGCCGCTCGGGCCTGGGCTCCGGGCTGATCAGACGGTCGAGCGCTTCCTCCACGCCGGACGCGACCTGGATGACAAAGCGTTCCTCCTGACTGATGAAGCCGTCGGAGACCATATTGTCCAGGAGCGTCAGCAGCGGATCGAAGAATCCACCCTGGTTGACCAGCACAAGTGGCTTGTGGTGAATGCCCAGTTGGTTCCAGGTCGCCACTTCGAGCAGCTCGTCGAGCGTGCCGAGGCCGCCCGGGAGCACCGCGAAGCCGACCGCGAGGCGGTACATCAGCGCCTTGCGCTCATGCATCGTCTCCACGACGATCACTTCGGTGCGTGACTCGTCCGGCTGTTCCCGTTCGTACAACTGACGGGGAATCACTCCGGTCACCGGCGCCCCCGCGTCCAGCACGGCATCGGCGACGGCGCCCATGATGCCGACGCCTCCCGCGCCGTAGACCAGTCCCGTCCCGCGCTGTGCCAGCGCCTCGCCGAACTCGGTGGCGAGTCTCAGATGCTGGGGGCGGGCGCCCGGCCTGGCGCCGCAGAACACACCGACACGCTCCACCCGCGACGCTGGCATGGTCATATCCGTCTCCGTCTCTCCGGCCCGGCCCCGATCGACACACACCGTATCCGAACAGCTACGTTAAGCGAAGAGGGCCTTGGGTGCCCCTCCGCACCCCCTCGCCGCCACCTCTCGCCACCGACCTTCTCCACCGCGCTCTCCGCGTAGGTCGATTAGTAGCACTAAACCCTCAAAGGGATTACTTACCGGGTCATGTGGCGCAGGCAAGGGCATATCGGTGGGGCGAGACATGTGCTGCGGAGTACGGCGGGAGCGGTACGGCCCGTACGCGGCGTGACGGCCGGATCTCCCCGGCCGCGGTGAGCCCGCCTCCGCTGCTCTCCCCTAACTGCCGGGGCCCGTGACGGCCTCCCGGTCCTGACCGAGATGTGGAGGCCTCGATGGTGCCCGCCATGCAAGGTGACGAACGCGAACGATTCCTGGCCGACACCCATGTGGGTGTCCTGGGAGTCACCGACCCCCGTGGAGTGAGCGCGCCGCTGCTCGTACCGGTCTGGTACCGGTACGAACCGGGCAAGGACGTCGTGGTGCAGACCGGCAGGACATCGCTCAAGGCGCGTCTTCTCAAAGAGGCCGGCCGCTTCAGCCTGTGCGTACAGGACGAGACCGCCCCCTACCGCTACGTCAGCGTGGAAGGTCCCGTCACGTCCGTCGCGGATCCGCTGGACGCGGCGGAGCGCGAGGCCATGGCCCATCGCTATCTGGGGGCCGCCGAGGCGCGGGACTACCTCGCGGGGACACGGGACCAGCTCGTCGACGACATCACTTTCCGGATGCGTCCGGAGCGCTGGCGGAGCGCCGACTTCGCCGCCTTCGCCGCCGAGTTCGCCGGTGCCGAGGGCTCACGCTGATCCGCCCCCGACAGCGCCGGAAGGCAGGACCGCATGACCGACACCGACCCCCGCACGGACGGTATCGACACGCACGGTACGGACAGCCACCCCGACCCCACCACCGGCAACCCTGACCCCACGACCGACCCCACCACCAGCCACCCCGACCCCGTCGCCGACCGCCACGGACCGGCCGTCGCGCCCCTCGCCCCTGGTCGCGCGCACCCTCCGAGCCCCGTCCGGCCACGCCCCGGCCGTCCGCCGGACCCGGGCCGACCCGGGGACTCAGCCCACCCGGACCCGGGCTATCCACGGAACAGCAGCCTCCCGCACCTGTTCGAAGCGCGCGCCGGGGCCGCCCCGTCGGCGCCCGCGGCCCGGCACCGGGACCGCGTCCTGACGTACGGTCAGCTCGGCGCCGAGTCCGACCGTCTGGCGGCCCGGCTGCTCGCCGCCGGGGTCGAACCGGGCTCGGCGGTGGGGGTCTGCGGCAGCCGCTCGCTGGAGGCGCTGGTCGCCTTCCTGGGCGTCCTCAAAGCCGGCTGTGCCTACGTACCCCTCGACGAGGACCATCCGCCCGCCCGGCTGCGTGCGATGGCCGAGGACGCGGGCGTCCATGTCGCCGTCGTCCTGCCCAGCGGTACCCGCCGTATCCGCGGTCTGCGCACGCGCGTCGAGCTGGGCCGGATCACCGACGCCCCTCCCGCCACGGAGAGCACCCCGCTGCCGTCCCCGGCGGCGACCGACCGCGCCTATGTGATGTTCACCTCCGGCTCCACGGGCAGGCCGAAGCCCGTCGCGATCGCCCACCGCGGTGTGATCCAGTTGGTGCTGTCGGATCCGCGGCTGCCCCCGCCCGGCCCCGGCGACGGAGTGCTGCACGGCTACGGCCTCTCCTCCGACGCCTCCACGGTCGAGATCTGGAGCGGACTGCTCGGCGGCGCCTGCCTCGTACTGGTGGACCGTGAGGAGCTGCTCGCCCCCGCCGTCCTGGAGGAGCGCTTCCGTTCTCAGGGCGTGACCGTCGCCTATCTCACCACCAGCGTCTTCCACCATCTGGCCAGGACCCGGCCCGGCGCCCTGCGCGGACTGCGGTTCGCCTCCGCGGGCGGGGAGGCGATGGACCCCGGTCTCGCCCGCGCCGTACAGACCGCCTGCCCCGGCACGACCATCGTCAACTTCTACGGGCCCACCGAGAACAGCGTGGTGTCCACCGCGTACTTCCTGCCGAAGCTGACCGGCGACGAGACCCACCTTCCCATCGGCCGTCCCTTCGCCACCTCCACCTGCCATGTACTGCGCCCCGACGGCACGCCCGCCGCGCCGGACGAGGAAGGCGAGTTGTATGTCGGCGGGGACGGTCTGGCGCTGGAGTACATCGGGGACGCGAAGCTGACGGCGGAACGGTTCATCAGCTCGCCGTACGAACAGGGCGGCCGGCTGTACCGGACCGGTGACCGTGTCGTACGGGGCCCCGACGGCCTGCTGGAGTACCGGGGTCGGCTGGACCGGCAGGTCAAGGTGCGCGGCCTGCGCATCGAACTGGACGAGATCGAGGCACGGCTGCGCGGTCACTCCGAGGTCGGCGAAGCCGTCGTGGAACTCCACGACGGTGTCCTGGCCGCCTATCTCACGCCCGCGCGGCCCGGCGGCACCCTCCCGGTGGACGCGCTGCGGAGGTACTGCGTGAGCTGGCTGCCCGCCCAGGCGGTGCCCACCCTCATCGCGCGGGACCGGTTCCCGGTCACCAGCGGCGGCAAGGTCGACCGCGGGCGTCTGCTGGCCGAATCACGGCACGGCGAGGGGAGCGCGTCGCGCGGTGCGTCGCGGGAGAGCGCCCCGTACACATCCGGTCCGGGCGGGGGGACACGGTCCGGCCGCGGCGCTGACCTGGACGGCCCGCTGGAGGCGCTCGCCGAGGTGTGGCGGGTGGTGCTGCGCGTACGTCCCGCGCCCACGGACAACTTCTTCCTCATCGGGGGCGATTCCCTGCTGGCGGCCGAAGTCGTCGCCCGTACGCTCGCGTTGCTGGATCTCGACGCGGCGCTCGGGAGCGGTCTGATCCGCGCCCTGCTCGCCGACCCGACCCTGGAGGGTTTCGCGTCCGCCGTCGGCGCCCATCGCGGCCGGCCGGCCGGCACCCGGCGGGCGGGCGTTCCTCCGCAGGCCCCGGACGCGGAGGTCGACTTCGTACGCGAGAGCGCGCTGGGCTTCCCGCTGCCGCCCGCCAGGACGCCGGCCCCGCGGCCCGGCGACCCCTCGGACGTCCTGCTCACCGGCGCCAGCGGATTCGTCGGCGCGTTCCTCCTGGACCGGCTGCTACGGGACACCACGGCCCGTATCCACTGCCCGGTACGTGCGTCGGGCGCGGCGCACGCGGAGCGACGCGTCCTGGCCGCGCTCACCCGCTACGGCCTGCGCGCGGACGACACCGCGCGGCAGCGGCTGGTCTGCTTCCCCGCCGATCTCGCCGCTCCCGGGCTCGGCCTGTCAGCGGAACACGCCGCCGCTCTGGCCGCGTGCCTGGATCTGGTCGTGCACAACGGCGCCCAGGTCAACTTCCTCTATCCGTACAGCGCTCTGCGGGCCGCCAATGTCGAGGGCACCCGCGAGATCGTCAAACTGGCGGCCCCCCGCCGGGTACCTGTGCACTTCCTGTCCACGGTGGCGGTACTCGCCGGTTTCGGCACCGCCGGTGCGCGGGAGGTCGACGAGGACGT
The DNA here is from genome assembly GCF_040681655.1 of Streptomyces sp. NPDC051662. Taxonomy (NCBI): domain Bacteria; kingdom Bacillati; phylum Actinomycetota; class Actinomycetes; order Kitasatosporales; family Streptomycetaceae; genus Streptomyces; species Streptomyces sp. NPDC051662. Next base: position 108,508 of record NZ_JBFAZD010000013.1, on the reverse strand, counting down.
ACGGCTGGACCACGCGGACGGGCTCACAATGGGGTACGCCGAGAGCAAGTGGGTCGCCGAGGGGCTGCTGCGTGACGCGGCGGAGCAAGGGCTTCCGGTCGCCGTCTACCGTCCGTACGAGGTCACCGGGGACAGGCTGCACGGCGCCTGCAACACGGAGACCGCCATCTGCTCGCTGTTCAAGACCATCGCGGAAACGGGGCTCGCTCCCGACATCGCGCTGCCGATGGATTTCGTACCGGTCGATCATGTGGCGGAGTCCGTGGTGCATATCGCCACCCGGCACCGGGCGACGGACCGGGTCTACCACCTCACCAATCCGCGCCCGGCCGTGCTGCGTGATGTGCTGGACCGGATGCGGGCGGCGGGGTGCGCGATGCGCATGCTGCCGTACGGGGAGTGGGTGGGTGAGCTGGTACGTCATGTCGCGCTCCACCCCACCAGCCCGACCGCGCCTTTCGTGTCCCTCTGTGTGGACCGGGCGAACCAGGGCGACATCTCGGTCAAGGAGATGTATCTGGAGGGCGTCTTCCCCCGGCTGAGCCGCCGTAACACCGAAGCGGCGCTGGCCGGGAGCGGTCTGGACTGCCCGCCGGTGGACGCGGTGATGCTCGACCGCTATCTGGAGTACTTCTTCACCTCGGGCTATATGACGCGGCCCGCGGTCGCTCCGGTGGGCGTGGCGACGGCGGTGCCGTAGCCGGTGGAGCAGGGGACGACCGTCACCAGCGCACCGGAATCGTCTCGGGCAGCAGTACGGCGTGGTCCTGCCGCCAGCGGATCTCCTCGGGCGCGACGGCCAGCCGCAGCCCGGGGACGGTGTCGAGCAGGGCCCGCAACGCCACTTCGGTCTGCGCCCTGTTCAGCGCGGCGGCCGGACAGAAGTGCCGTCCCTGCCCGAACCGGAGATGCGGCGCCGACGGCCGCCGGTCGATGTCCAGCCGGTCGGGCGAGTCGAATACGGCGGGGTCGCGATTGGCCGCGTCGGTGGAGATCAGCACCAGCTCACCGGCGCGGACCAGGACTCCGCCGATCTCGGCCTCCTCCCGGGCGATACGCGTAATGGAATCGCCCAGCATGACCGACCACCGGTACAGCTCGTCCAGAGCGCCGGGCAGCGCCTGCGGCTCCGCCCTCAGCCGGGCGGCCAGCACCGGGTCGCGCGCCAGCACCAGACCGCAGAGCGCCAGGAAGCCGGCCGGGTTCCCCAGACCCGACACGAAGAGGAACAGCGCGATCTCCACCAGCTCCCGGTGGCTCAGCGGGTGTTCGGAGGAGCGGTTGAGCAGCGCGAGGCGGCCCAGGAGCCCTTCCGGGCCGATGCCCGTCATCCAGTCGTCGAAGCGGCTCAGCGCCTTCGTCCAGTCGGAGAAAAGGTGCTCGTCCGCCTCTTCGCCGGTGCAGAGCAGACGGAACCAGCCGGCCAGCTCCGGGGCCGCTTCGGTGGGCAGCCCGAGCAGTTCACACGTCACCTGGGAGGCCCACGGGAGAGCGAAGTCGGCCACCAGATCGCCCGGTTCGGCGTTCGCGTGCCCGTTCGCCGTCATCGTGGTGAGCAGAGCGCCCGTGATGTCACGCACCCGCTCCAGGGAGATATACGTCTGCCGCGGCCCCATGCCCTTCACTGCCTCGTCCCGCAACCCGGCCGCCCGCAGCATGGTCATGGTGCCGACGACGCTGAGCGGCGGCGCCGAGTGGTCCTCCTGCGGCATCTCGGGGTCGGCGATCAGGCTCCGGCTGAGCCGGGGGTCCTTCAACGCCTCGCGCGCGGCGTCGTAACCGGTCACCAGCCAGCCGAGCGCGCCGGCGTTGGTCACCACGCGGGTGACCGGTTCCCCGACCACGAATCTGCCCAGCTCACTCGCCAGGGCGTCGCCGCGAAAGCTGAACGGGTAGTGCGGGATGCCACCGACAACGCTCACGGCCACCGTCTCCTGGTCGATGGACGGGCCGACCGGAGGCGGCGGCCCGAAGCCCGAAAGGGGCTTTCATCCATACATTCCCGTGATCGCGGCATACACCCGATAACGGAACAGGAGCTGCCGAAGACCACTCTCAGGGGTGGCGGTCCTCAGGGGGGCAGCTCTCAGCGGTGGCTGTCCTCGTCCTCCGTCGCCGCCTTCTCCGCCCAGATGCCGCGGACATGGCCGATATGACGCCGCATCAGTTCCTCGGCGCCGTCCGCGTCGCCCGCACTGATCAGGTCGAGGAGTTCGGAGTGCTCGTGCGAGGAGGGGATGAGCTGGTCGCGCTCGGCCAGGATCTTGAGGCCGTAGATCCGTGACCGGGAGCGGAGGGAGCGCACGGTCTCGACCAGATAGGTGTTACCGGTCAGACCCAGCAGCGTGAGATGGAACTCCATGTCGATGGTGACATGGGCGATGAGGTCCTGACGGCGTGCCGCGTCCTCGATGGCCGTGGCCAGCGGACGCAGCCGCTCGATGGCGGCGGGATCGACGCCCGCCTCGGCGATCCTTCGCACGGTGGGGATTTCGATGAGTGCGCGCAGATGCGTGATGTCGTCGAGTTCGGCGTCCGACAAGTCGGTGACCCGGAAGCCCTTGTTACGGACCACGGCGACCAGCCCCTCGCGGGCGAGATCGAGCATCGCCTCCCGTACGGGGGTGGAGGAGACGCCGAACCGCTCGGCCAGGCTGGGCGCCGAGTAGACGACGCCGGGGCGGAGTTGACCGGAGATCACCGCGCCGCGCAGGGTTTCGATGATCTCCTCACGGAGATTGCGCCGGGCGCCGAACGAGGGCAGTACCGGCGCGCTGTGGTCGCCCTCGGTCGTGGTCATGGGCCTGCTCCTTCGTACGGTCACAACGTGAAGCCTTCGGGGAACGGGTCGTCCGGGTCGTAGTGGTACTGGGCGGTGCCGGTGATCCAGGCGCGGCCCTCGATGGTGGGGATCACGGTGGTGAGGCCGCGGGGCGCTTCGGGTCCGTCGGCGACGCTCTGCCCGGACCCGTCGGCAACGCCCTGCCCGGGCCCGTCGGCGACGCCCTGCCCGCCGAGGACGCCCTCTTCGACGAGGCGGCCGGTGAAATGCGTACCGATGAACGACTCGTTGTCGAAGTCGGTGTCGAGCGCGAGTTCGCCACGGGCGTGCAGCTGGGCCATACGGGCACTGGTTCCGGTGCCGCACGGCGAGCGGTCGAACATGCCCGGGTGGATGACCATGGCATGCCTGGAGTGTCTGGCGTCCGACCCGGGGGCGGCCAGATACACATGGTGGCAACCGTTGATCTCGGGGTTGAGGGGGTGGACGGGGCGGTCCTGGTCGTTGACGGCGGCCATGATGGCGAGACCCGCGTCGAGGATGCGCCGCTTCTCCGTCCGCGCGAACGGGATGCCCAGCTTGTCCAGTTGGACGATGGCGTAGAAGTTGCCGCCGAAGGCGAGGTCGTAGGGGACATCGCCCCAGGGCTCGACTCGTACCGTACGGTCGAGACCGAGCGCGAACGACGGTACGTTCCGCAGGACGACCGACGTCGCCGCTCCGTCCGTCACCCGGACCCGGGCGACGACCAGCCCGGCCGGGGTGTCGAGGCGGATGGTGGTGACGGGTTCGATGACCTCGACCATGCCGGTCTCAACCAGGACCGTGGCGACACCGATGGTGCCGTGGCCGCACATCGGGAGACAGCCGGAGGTCTCGATATAGAGCACACCGTAGTCGGCGTCGGATCGGGTGGGCGGTTGCAGGATCGCCCCGCTCATCGCCGCGTGGCCACGGGGCTCGTTCATCAGGAACGTACGGATGTGGTCGAGGTGATCGATGAAGTACCGGCGCCGGTCGGACATGGTGGCGCCGGGCACAACACCGACGCCGCCGGTGATGACCCGGGTGGGCATGCCCTCGGTGTGGGAATCGACCGCGTGGAAGACCCGACTGCTGCGCATACGGTTTACCCGAGCCCTTCCGCGAGCGCTTTCTCGGTGGCCCGGCGCACGATCTCCTCGTGCTCCGGGGTGAGCGGAACGCGCGGCTGACGGCAGGGACCGCCGTAGCGGCCGACCAGATCCATGCTCGCCTTGATCGCCTGTACGAACTCCGTCCTGGAGTCCCAGCGCAGCAGTGGGTGCAGCGCCCGGTAGAGCGGCAGCGCGGTCTCCAGATCACCGGCCGAGGCGGCGCGCCACAGCGCGACCGAGGCGCGGGGGAACGCGTTGGGATAGCCGGCGACCCAGCCGGGGGCGCCCGCGATGGCCAGCTCCAGCGCGACATCGTCGGCGCCGCACAACACATCGAGCCCTGGGGCGAGTTCGGCGATCCGGTAGGGCCGGCGGACATCGCCGGAGAACTCCTTGACCGCGACGATCAATCCCTCGGCGTGGAGTTCCGCGAGCAGCTCGGGCACCAGATCGACCTTGGTGTCGAAGGGGTTGTTGTACGCGACGACCGGCAGGCCCGCTCTGGCGACCTCGCGGTAGTGCGCGACCACGGCGCGCGGGTCGGCCCGGTAGGAGTTCGGCGGGAGCAGCATCACGGCGGCTGCGCCCGCCTCGGCGGCCTGCTCGGCCCAGCGGCGGGCTTCGTCGGCGCCGTAGGCGGCCACGCCGGGCATGACCGTGAAGCCCTCGGGAGCGGTCTCGACCGCCGTGGTCACCACACGGGCACGTTCTTCCGGCGAGAGGGTCTGGTACTCGCCGAGCGAGCCGTTCGGGGTGACGCCGTCGCATCCGTTCGCGGCGAGCCAGCCGACATGGTCGGCGTAGCCGTCGAAGTCCACCTCCAGCCGGCCGGTGGGGTCGTCGCGCAGCGGCAGCGCTGTCGCGACCAGCACGCCGTGCCAGGGCTTGCGTTGAGACTGCTCGTGCTTGTGCTCTCGGTCTTGCGGCTGCTCTTGGTCTTGCTCTTGCGGTTGCCGGGGCGCTGACGCGTTCATACGACCTCCACGGAGACTCTGCTGAGTGGGCTGACGGGGCTGACTGGGCTCGGCGGTGGGTCCCGCGCCCGCGGCCAGGGCGCCGAGCGACACCGGCTGCGCGATGGGCCTGCTCGCCATGGAGCGCAGATCGTCCTCGGTCGGTTCGCGTCCGGTGCGTGCGGCGACCAGACAGCTGGTGGCGTATCCGCAGACGCGCCCCTGGCACAGCCCCATACCGGGGCGTGCGAACAGCTTCACCGCGCGCGAATCGGTGGCGCCCAACTCCTCGATGACCTCGGTGATCGCTCCCGCCGTGACTTCCTCGCACCGGCACACCACGGTGTCGTCGTCGATCCACCCGGTCCACCCCGGGCGCACCGGAGAGGACTCGTGCAGGGCGGTGGCGAAGGCGCGCAGCGCCGCGCGCCGGTGTGACAGACGGCGCACCGCCGCCGGGTCCGGGGTGGCGCCGACCGTGGCGTACGCGGCGTGGAGTCCGGCGAGCCGGCCCTCGATCACGGACAGGTCCGCGCCGCCGACGCCGCAGACCTCGCCCGCGAGATAGACCCCGGGAACCGTGCTGAGCTGTCGGCCGTCGGCGCAGGCGACCAGGCTTCCGTCGAGGTCACGGCGCGTGTCGCAGCCGAGCTGGAGCGGGATTTCGATCTGGGGCGTGAAGCCGTAGCCGACGACGAGCGTGTCACAGTCGACCCGGCGCTCACTGCCCGGCACGATCCGCCACCGCGCGTCGAGCGCGGCCACCGTGACCCCGGACACCTCGCCCTCACCATGGGCCGCGACCACGGTCGTACGGGTCCGGTACGGCACGCGGTGGCGCAACAGCGTACGGAGGAACCCCGCGCCCTCGGCGAACTTGCCGGGGTTACGGGCCAGGGCGAGGGGATGCCGCACGAAGGCGGTGGGCAGCCCGGCCTCGAAGACGCCGACGACGTCCGCGCCCGCCTCGGCGAGTCCGGCGGCGACGGCGAGGAGGAAGGGGCCGGTGCCGGCGACCGCGATCCGCCGACCGGCGCGTACGCCCTGCCCCTTGAGCAGCGCCTGCGCGCCGCCCGCAGTGAAGACGCCGGGCAACGTCCAGCCAGGGAAGGGGAGTTGACGGTCGTACGCTCCGGTGGCGATCACCACCGTACGGCTTTCGACGACCGGCTCGGCGCCGTCGTTGGGGGTGGGGGTGGCAGTGGTGAGGGTGGCAGTGGTGTGCGTGGGAGTGGCGTGGGTGGCAGGGGTGTGCGTGGCGGTGGTGTGGGTGCGGAATCGGTACGGAGACGCCTCGGCGGTCCGCTCGATGTGCCACACGGACTGCCCCGGCAGGTAGGCGATCCGCTCCGCGTGGTCGCTGAGTCCGCGCAACAGCCGTTGGAATACCGGCCGGCCGTCGTGTGACGCGTCGTTGTCGCCGTGGCGGTGGCGCCAGTACTGGCCGCCGGGACGCGGCGCCGCGTCGATCAGTGCGACGCGTGCTCCGGCGCCGGCGGCCGTGACCGCGGCGGCGAGACCGGCCGGGCCGGCGCCGAGGACGGCGAGATCGTAGCCGTCGGACCGTGCGCCGGCCGGATCAGCGCGCGAGGTCGTCATGGCCCGCCCCCTCCTGAGTACGCACCCGGTCACCGGGCGCGACCTCGACCAGACAAGCCCGTTGATTCGGCTGCCCGTTGACGGTGATCAGGCAGTCGAAACACACCCCGATGCCACAGAACACACCGCGTGGAGCGCCGCCGAGGCGGGTACGGCGCCAGGAGCGGTGTCCGGCGGCGATGAGCGCGGCGCCGATGGTCTGGCCCGCCGAGGCGTCGATCGTCCCGTCGTCGAACAGGAACTGGAACCGCGGTTGGGAGGTCTCGCCCTCGTCGCTCACGCCGCCACCTCCTCACCGAACCGGTCCGGGCGGAACGGGGTGAGATCCAGGTCGGGTTCCGTACCGGCGATCAGCTGCGCGATCAGATGTCCGGTCGCGGCGGACAGCCCGATCCCGGCGCCCTCGTGCCCCGCGGCGTGGATGAGCCCGGGGGGCGCGCGGGTCGGCGCCGATGACCGGAAGGTGGTCCGGACAGTAGGGGCGGAAGCCCAAGTAGCTGCGCAACAGCCGGACTTCGGCGAGGAACGGGAAGACGGCGATGGCCTGTGCGGCGAGCGTACGCAGGACGGGCAGCGACATCGACCGGTCGAAGCCGACGCGTTCGCGGCTGGCCCCGATCAGTACGGTCCCGGCCCGGGTGCCCTCCACCACGACCGAGGTCTCCAGCGCCGCGTCCCCGCTGGCCACATTCGCCACGTACTCGGCGGTGTACACCTTGTGCCGGATGACCCGCGGCAGTGGCTCCGTGACCAGGATGAACCCCTTGCGCGGCAGCACCGGGACGGGCGCGCCCGCGAGCCGGGCGGTCTCTCCGCTCCAGGTGCCGGTGGCGTTGATGATCCGCCCGGCGTGAATCACGGGCGCCGTGGGCGAGTCCGTACGGACGCCGATGACGGTGCCACGGCCGTCCCGTACGAATCCGACGACCTCCGTCCCCGGCAGTACGGTGGCCCCGCGCCCCCGGGCGCGCTGGAGCAGCCGAGCCGCTGCCAGCATGGGCTGGAACTGGCAGTCCTGCGGGTAGTACGCGCCCGACACCACGTCGGGCGTAAGGTGCGGCTCCAACTCGGCGACTTCGCCGGAGGACATGTCGATCGCGTCGATTCCGGCGGCGCGCTGAACGGTGGTGAGTTTCCGGAGACCGTCGGCCGTGGCCCGTGAAGTGGCGACCACGACGCCGCCTTTTCGCTGATACTCCAGTCGCTCGGGACCGACGTCCTGGGCGACCTCGCCCCAGAGGCGCCCGGAGAGCAACGCCAGATCGAGTTCGGGTCCTGGCTGTTTGTCGGAGAGCAGGATGTTGCCTTCACAGGCGGAGGTGGTTCCCGCGGCGATCGCGCCCCGCTCGACCACGGTGACGCGGAGACCGGCCGCCGAACAGTAGTAGGCACAGGCGGCGCCGACCATGCCCGCCCCGATGACAACCACATCTGGAGATCTCTCCGAGCTGCCCATGTCAGTAGCATGTCACATAGCAGTGTGGCGCACCACGGTCCGTCACTCGCTTCGTCGGTGGGCTCGTTGTTCGGCCGTGGGCCGGGGAGGGGGTCCCCGGGGAAGCACCTCTGTTCCGGGGGCCGATTGCCGACCGCAGGTCGGTGGGCCCTGCGGGGCTGCGCGGCAGTGGAGTGGGGCGGCCCGGCACCGGCAAAGCGACTGACCCCCGTGGGCAGTTGGGATTCATGCCCGGCTGGTGGCGGTTGGTTGTCGGGTGCGGGTGAGGACCGAGGGGTAGTCGCCCGGAGGGTTCGGAGACGGGTGGGGGCCGCCCCTGATCTTTGAGTTTCGCGGTTGCGGGTTGGGCGTCAAGGGCGCTCCTACGTCGCGTCGGCTGCGCCGATTCCGCTTCGCTCCACCCTTGACACCCAACCCTCCACCGCAAGTGCAGCTTTGAGGGGGGCGGCCCGGGGGTAGACCGTACACCCTGGGAGTTGGGAAAACACCAGGTCAGGGCACAAGAAGGAGCCCCGCCCGGCATGTGGCCGGACGGGGCTGGTTTGCGGTCTGAGGTGGGGCTATGCCGTGCGGCGCCCGGTGGTGTTCATGGCTGTCCGGGTTTGCGGCTGGACGAACGCGGCTGCGGGGAAGGGGGCTCCGTCGTAGGTGTACGGGTAGTCGATGCCGATGTCTGCGAGGAGTACAGCCGCGCGCCGTTCTCGCTGAACGATGCCGAGTTCCATGGTGGTTTCCGCCTGTAGCCGGAACAGTTCTCGCGCTTGCTCACGCGTCGGGCTCGTCCAGGGCTTAGACCACGGATTGACAGCCTGCTGGGGTGTCGGCGTTTCCACGGGGGCGGGGTGCTCGGCGGTGTGTTTTCCACGGGCGGGCAGGAGCAGCCGAAGCACCCACACCAGGGCACGGGCGATAACATCGCGCATACGTCGTTCAGCTCCTCAGAAAGCTGTTCGGTCGGAGCCCCGGCGGACCGGTCCTAAGCGGTCTGTCGGGGCGTTTCACGTTCGATGGTGGTGAGAGGCCCCGCCCATGCGCCGGGGGTGACGCACGGACGGGGCCGCTGCCGGGGATGGTCAGGCAGAGCCCGCCTCCATCCCCCGCCCGTGCCGGCCGTCGTCCGTCCCCGTTGGAAGGGGCGATCAGCACGGGGTCGTACCGTTCTCGCCGGGAAGCGCGAGGGCTGGGGCCCTGGTTCGGTTCTCAGCGGGAACGGAGTTCACGGGGTGTAGCCGGGTGTATTCACCACCACGCCCAATGCTCGGCAAGGGGCCCTGCGACGGGGAGCGTGTTGTGTTGCGGATGTCGGCGGAGCAATCCCACGCAGTCGGTGACCGTGGTCTGGTCCCGAGATTCTTCGGCGGCCTTCTTCCTGGCTGTTAGTTCCGCGCACTTCGCGCACTCTCCGTCGCTCACTCTTCCCGGCCCTTTTTCGGTGGTGGACAGCCGAAGACGCTCTCGTAGAACGCCGCATCGTCCAGCTTCTGAAGATCAGTAAGAAGCAGTCGGGTATGCAACGGCTGTTGCTCTGCGAGTGCCTTCTCAATGGCTGTTTGCAGGGCACCGCAGCGCCGCTCAACTACTGCGAACTCTCTGACAGGATCGAATGGAGGTTTTCCGGTCACGACCAACGTCCCCCGTTGGCCTGGTGATTCTGCCTCTCCAGAAGGGGACGAAGGCGTTCCATGGTGGGACTGTTCGACCTGTCGTCGACACGTTCCGGCTCGTGGTCGCTCGCTCTCACCTGCGGTCGCTCGGCGCACTCGTCCCACGGACACTCACACCGGGGCCACTTGAGCGCCGACACGATCGGTGGGTTACCGCCCTCAGGTACATCATGGGGACTCACCATTCCTCACCGATCTCCGGCACAAGGCGATCAACACCGTTGTCGCAAGCCGTCGCAATGGAAACCTCGCTGGCGTCGTAGAACCACCACGGGGCCCATACCGGAGCGAGCCTCCAGAAGCCGCCGACCGCTATCAGCGCACACAACTCGTCGGCAACGCTCGTGGGTGTCCTTACTGGTGTCCCCTGGTGGTTCATGACCGCCCCGCCTCCTGAAGTGAGCTCGGCACGATCTAGGCAACTTGACGACTACTCACAGCGCTACGCTTGTCACGGCGCGAAGACATAAGAGCCATAAGACCGGCTGTGAGGGGATGGGAACAGTGAGGGCACTGGAGCCGAACGCAGCACTTGAACGGCTGTACCGCGAGAGCGGGTGGAGCATGCGCCAACTCGCCCAAGAGGTCAACCGCATCGGAACCGAACGCGGGACTCCTCTCAAGTACCAGCAGCCGTCAGTCAGTCAGTGGCTGAAGGGACAGTTACCCAAGGAGGGGACGCGACCGATCATCTTGGAGGCGTTCGCCCGGAGGCTGCTCCGCCCGATCACACACGCCGAGGCAGGGTTTCCCGCGCCCCCGAAAGAGTCGAACGCCCATCCGGGTACGGTGGAAGGGCTGATCGACTTGGGGAGGCATGACGTGGATCCGTCCCGCCGTAGCGTTGTCGGAGCAACCCTATTCTCTGTCGCACTTACCGTCCCCAACTGGCCGGACGTTGTCGGTCGAATGGAAGCTGCCCAGACCGGAAAGACGCAACGCATAGGAATGGCCGAGGTTCAAATGGTCATCGCTATGACGGAGCGCGTATCCGAACTAGACGACCAATTCGGAGGCCGACATGCCCGGCCGATGGCAGCGGCTTTCCTCTTGAACACGGTCGCGCCATACCTCAAGGCCGATGCCCCGGAGGAAGTACGCAAAGCGATGATGTCGGCCGCCTCCGACTTGTGTTACCTCACGGGATACATGGCTGTTGATGAGGGGGTTCACGGGCTTGCCCAGCAGTACTATTTGAAGGCACTAGAGCTGGCTGGAGCGTCTGAGGACCATCTCACTTATTGCACCACACTGCGCGGAATGAGCGTCCAGGCTGTTGACCTAGGACACGGAAAGGCCGCAATGCGGCTCGCCAATGCTGCCGCAGCAGCTTCCCCGAAGGCCGGTCCACGAATGCGCGCGTTCCTTGCTGGACAACAGGCTCATGCATCAGCGAAAGTCGGAGACCGCACTAACGCCCTTACGTATCTTCGGGAAGCCGAAGTGGCCATGGAGAAAGCCGAGTCACAAGCGACGACCTTCGGCTCTTACAATCCATCGTCGCTTACCTATCACGCTGGACAGGTCCGCTATGAACTAGGTGATATTCGCGGTTCGATCGAAGCGTTGCATGAGTCCGATAGACTACGACACCACTCCTTCAAGAGGAATCGCGTTCGCTATCTTTCGATGCTCGCCGAACGCCAGCTCAAATTGGGTCATCTTGAGAACGCGTGCGAAACGTGGATGAAGGCTGTGGAAATCTATCCACAAGTACAGTCGGGACAATGCGATCAAAGCATCTCCAAAATGCATGCACACATTCGTCCATATCTCAAGAATCAGGCTGCCCGCGGCCTCTATGAGCGCGCCCGCCTGGTTGCCCCCGCTTCGGTAACAGCCTGAAAACCAAGAAATCCCCCGTACCCGCCGCCCTATTCAAGGGAGACGAGCACGGGGGCTCTGTGAAGCGATCAGCCGTTCAGGACTCCGGTAAGGCGAGCGGCGGCCTTACCGCCGAACATGGCGAGTCCACAATAGAAATCAATCCGGGTTCGGTACACCGGCTTTTCGTGGGCCTCACCCAAATCGGTTGCCTGAATCCCGCCGTTGGTGAGACCGGTTACCCCGGTGTCCGCCTCGGAAGCGCCGAAACGGACGGCGTACATATCGCTGGTCTCCTTGCCATCTTCACCAGCCGTAAGCGGGATCACGTCTGTGCCGTCGAGATTCTGGCCGGCGTCCAGAAGGGGAATCCCGTTCCACGTGGGAGCAAGCTTTCCCCCGATCTCGCTCATGAGGAGTTCACTGCCCCCCAGTCGTCGGAATCCAGACTTGATCTTGGCAATTATCTCGCTGTTGCTATAGATGGCTCCGTTCGCTCCGCTGAGTCCGCGAACCCGCCCGACCAGGGAATCCAGCGCATCAAAGAACGCGTATCCATCCGCCACAGGTGAAGTCCCCCCGGCATCGACCACCTGTGATCCAATCAGTCTCTTCCGGAGACCGTCGAAACCCTTCGGGTTGACCATGACGTCACCGTTGAAGAACTGATCGGAGAAGTGAATTGATGCAGCCTTGATCTTCATGTGCGTGTGGATGGCACGTTGCTCATTGAGATTGCTTCGCGTCTGCACAATGAACTTGTCGACATCCGCGTCACCGCCGAGGATGGCAAGGGTTTCGATCCTCTGATTAACCGCACCAACGCTCTCCGGGTACGCCTCGTTGACAGCCCGGAAGGCAACACCTGGCAGCTTGGATTCTTCGTTGTACTTGTACGCACTGCCTTGGACGTCGATAAGCGGCAGCCGATCGAGGATCGGTGATTCCTGAACGAACATTTCGATTACGCCAAGCTTGAGCATGTCCTGAGTGATCTTGGCTGATTCAGCGAGAGTCAGAGACATTACTTTTTCCCTTTGTTTTGATTGAATGGATTTTTTCTGTCAATCTTTCGATAATCGATAGCCCGCCGAAACGTTCTAATGAACCATGCGAGTCTTTTGCCTCCCCCACGCTCAATCTCGGGAGGAGAGGGGAGTACCCCCCTGGTCAGAACGGCGGGCGTTCGTTCGCCTCGCGCCGTGACCGTGCTTCTGCGGCGAACCCGCCCGGCTGATTGCGTGCGGTCTCGCGGTTGTGGCACGCGATACACAGCGGGCGAAGGTGCTTCGCAGCGTCAGGGTTCGGCTCGCCCCGTGCGATCAACTCGCGTCGGGACAGCGGGAAATGGTCGGCAACGTTCGCCGACTGTCCGCAGAGCACACACCACGGGTTCGCATACAGGTACGCGCGCCGGACGCGCTGCCACCACGTTGTGTAGACGGCTCCGCCGCGCGACGCACGATCCGCGTTCGCTTCCTTGGTGTGCTTCGGGCAGCGACCGCCACGGGCGGTCAGCTCCGGGCAGCCGGGGACAGAACACGGGGGGCGGGGTCTACGGAGCAATGGGACACCTCTTGTCAAGAGGGCTAGTACCGTCACTCTGTGTTGTGCGACGATCTCCTACGGTAGGTATTGGGCTCGCCAGGAAGGTGAACACCATGAACACGACCACTACTGACGCGCAGTGGGCTGTTGCCGGAATCAGCAATCAGCCCGCCAACGGTTGTAAATGCGGCCCCGGTTGTCAGTGCGGGTGCCAGTCAGGCGGCCCCTGTCAGTGCGGCGGAGACTGCGGAGTCATGTAACGGGGGCAGCGTCGAACCGCCTCTGCCGCCCGGTTTCGATCACTGGCAGCACATGAGCCCCGGTACGAGCCCGTCAGCCCGTACCGGGGCGAAGTGCTACCCGGAGTCGCCCAGCGCCCGCCCGTCGTCAGCTCGGGACAGCCGGGGACTGAGCACGGGGGGCGGGGCTTACGCGGCATGGGGGTACTCCGAACGAGTAGCGGAGGAACCTTTCTTCGGGGGTATCCGAGTGTGGGCACAACTGATTCGTGCATGATCTTGAAAGATGGACTGCAAGGTCCTATAGCCGCTCAAGAACAAGAAACGGACTTCTGATGCGCCTTCGAAACGCCGTGGCTGCTGGCCTCGGCGCACTCACGCTCCTGCTTACTGTTCCCACTTCGGCCAACGCGGCAACGGGAATTTTCGAGTATACCTATTTGAGTGATTCGGGTTCCAACATGGTAGATTCCAAGCTGGTCGACCCGAAAAACAACTTGTGCTACGACCTCAACGTTGACGGTCGGCGACGTGTAAGCACCGGGGTCAATCGCACCAACGCAACCGTTACAGTCTTCAGAGATCCCGGCTGCGCCGGAAAGTGGCAGGATTTCGCCCCGGGCACACGTCTTCGGGATGCCAATGGGTATATGTTCGGATTCTCGTCGGTTGCCTTCAGGACAGCCTGACTCGTGACCCGGCCCCGGTACGGACCCGTCAAAGCCCGTACCGGGGCCGGGCTATATCCGGGGTTGTTACCCAAGAGATCAGCTCTTTAGACGGATACCAGCGCCCCCGAACTCCGTACTCGTCTTGAGCCCGTGGCATCCGTGGCACAACACCTGAACATTCCCGTCAATGTCCTCGCCACCGAGGGACAGCGGGCGCACGTGGTCCACGTCCACCCCGTCCGAGGGGAAGTCGCCCAAACACCAGTCGCACCAGGCCGAGCCCCGTTCCTGCACTCGCCGGCGGAGCCTCGCAGCAGCGTCCCGACGGTTCGCCCGTCGCCTGCCCCGTGCGCGTCGGGAACGGACACCCGGCCGCCCCTCGTACGCCCCGTGGTGCGTCCTACAGCGTCCGCGGTGCGTCGCAGGCTCGGTGCAGTCGATACAGCGCATGTGCGTCCCCCTGGTCGTGATCTTTCGGCGTGTGGCTCGTTGGACTCCACGGACGTACGCGAACGTCCCTGATAGAGGAGTCACATTGGATAAGCAGGAACTCATCAATGCCATTTCGGAATCAGCCGACATCTCCAAGACAACCGCTAACAAGGTTCTCGATGCGGCGCTTGTGGCCATCAAGGATGCCGTCGTGGCAGGCGGTGCCGTGCAATTGATTGGATTCGGTTCGTTCACCGTGGGGGAGCGTGCGGCGCGGACTGGAAGGAACCCGAAGACCGGTGAACCGGTTGAAATCACAGCGGCCAAGACTGTGAAGTTCACGGCTGGTAAGACGTTCACGGATGCGCTAAACGCGTAGTAGGTGCCCGCCCGAGGGCTCGAACCTCGGAACTCTGCGGAGTGCTTCCGGATCTCCCCGAAGCGGGGGCCGGTACCGCGCACCTCTGCCGTTGGGTCAGCGGACTTGGTCGTCGTCCTGGCGCTCATTGACGAACGGCGGGACGACATGGGGACCGCACGGTCTTACAACCCTGTTCAGCGCCTCCAAAGGGCGGTTACTCATGGGCGGTGCGGTCCCCGCGCGTTGCATCATGACCCCTGCGGCCACCCCCAGCGGGTGCGTGGTGCACGGGCAACGCTTGTTCCGAAAGTCGGGCACTCAGTCCGCCGACTGCCCCCGTGTTGGGTGGGTGCGCGGTAATCCCGCTTTCGGAATAATCGGGAGAGCGGAGGTTTCCCGAGCCCCGAGGGGCTTTGCGGGGCAGTCTCCGGTCCCCCTTCCAATCTGTAAGGGAGAGCGAGGGTTTCCCGGAGTGCTAATCCGTGGCGGTGTGCCGAAACGGGGTCCGGTCTCTCTTCTCTTCTATTTTTTCTACGTGTTCTAAAAAAGTGGTGTAAACCGTCACTCCGCCACCCCTCGCCCCGCTGTTGGGCCGGTCGGCCGAGGACGAGCCGGCGGGCCCCGAGGGCGGACAGCAGAAAGCCCCGGTAGGCCCACCAGGGACCTACCGGGGCAGCGTGCGGCACGTGCTCACACCTTGCTCGTCCAGGCGTTCACGGGGGCCGCTCACCGGCTGCGTCCGCGTAGCTGATCACGTCTGCCACCCGTTCCGCGGTCTCGTCCTCGCCCCGCTCGTCCAGTTCGGACGACAGCACACCGAGGGCGGGCACGGTTTCTTCTGTGATCTCACCCGTGGCGTACAGGCGACTGGTCACCCCACCGTCGCGGAACGGGTGCAGGGTCCTGCGTACGTCGTTGTCCGTCAGTGAGTCCATGGGACCGAGCTTAGGGACCGTTACTGCCCATGGGTGCCTTTCAGCACGACGTGAAACACGAAACAGCCCCGGCGGTCACGCGGACCAACCGGGGCTGTCTCGGGCCGTACAGGGCTGTTACGCCGCTTGCTCGAACTCATCCGCACTGGGCTCCGCACCCTCCGGGGTTGCCCAGATGATGGTCACGCGTTCGTCGCCCTTGAACTTGCCACCCTGCTTGGGGGACTTGGTCACGGTCACGCGGTCGATCGCGAGGGCCAGGAGGTCTTGCCGCATGCCGGGGTCGGCCGCCTCCCACACCTTCAGTGCGTGGCCGTTGACGACGAACGACACGTCAACCCGGGTGTCTCCGGTGAGTTCCCGGATGCGCGCCTCGGCAGCATCGAGGCGCTTTTCCGCAGCGACCTTGTGGGGGATGCGGTAGCGCGCGGAACGGCCCGTGTAGAAGTCTGCGGCGTCGTCCGCGTGGAAGGCATCGAGCTTGGCTTGCGCTGCCTTGAGTTCCGCCCGCGCGTCCCTGATCTCCTGCGTCTCCTCGGGACGGGTCACCGCCTGCCAGCGCTCGGCAACGGCAATCATGAGTTCGTCTTCGTCGTCCGCTTCGTGGAGCCGTGCGGCCCACGCTTCGACTACATACCGCTCCAGCGGGGGACGGGAAGCGGACGCGGGCTTGTTGCAGGCTCCGCCACCGGAGTAGTACTGGCACTCGTAGGATCCGCCGCCGAACGACATCGCGTGTCCGCAGTCGGCGCACCGCAACAGTCCGGTGAGCGGGTGGACCCGGCGCCCCGTCTGGGGCTTGGCGGTGTTGAACATCTGGTGTCCGGAGACGAGCCGGCGGGCACGTGCGGCGAGATCGGCGGGGATCATCTGCGGCAGGACATCGTCTGTGACACAGCGGACCCGCTCACCCATGCTGTTGAGGTAGTGCGCCGGGATCTTCCCCGCGTTCGTGAGGGTGAGCCAGCCCTCATAGACCGGATGTACGAGGATGGCCCGGATGGTGGCACCGGTCCATGCCTTACCGGTGGCAGACGTGATGCCCTCTGCGTTGAACGCACGGGAGAGAGAGCGCGCCGACATGCCCTCGGCGATCCCGTTGTAGATGCGTACGACTACTTGCCACGGCGTGATTTCCCGCTTGCCTTTGGCCAGGCAGATGTAGGGGGTGTGGTCCGGGGACAGCTTGCGCGTGGCGGGATCGGCGACCAGGCCGAACGGTGCCCTGGCGAGCCAGCGCCCTTCGTTGCGCTGCTTGGCCTTTGTACTGCGGACGTTGTGTGACAGACGCTGCGAGTACTCACGCGCGTTCTCCGCACGGTCGATGATCCACCGGCGGTCCCGCTCATCCATCGAGTCAAGGCGCTCGTAGTCGAAGATGACGCGGGCTTTGCCGAGGATCGGTACGACCGCTTCGGCGCCCTTACGGCTGAACCTGTCGAGCGCGTACACCCACAGACAGGTCACTTCACCGTTGAGTACGGCGTCCATGGCCGCGTCGTACTTCGGACGCTTCACGTCCGACCACGCCGACAGGTTCTCTTTCCACACCCTGCGGACGCGGTAGCCGTTCTCTTCGGCCCACGCACGGCCTCGTTCTTCCTGTGCGCGGATGGAGAGTGCGCGTTCCCCCTCGCGGACGACCTTGGACTTTCTGAGCAACAGGTCCACTTCGGGGCGGTTGTCGAGTGCGGCAGGGACAGGGGCGGTGCCCCGTTCGGTTGTCTTCTTCATGGTCTCTCGGGAGACCGGAGGTTTCCTGCGTGCCGTGACCTGAGTGCCTGTCGCCATGGGGATACCCCTTGTGACCTGCGGAAACGGTCCGCTACCCGAGCAAGTCCCAGAGTGTTGGACCTACTGGGGGAGGGGTCCCCGGAAAGGATCCGTAGATGAGGACGGTCCATTGCCGACCTCGGGCCGGTGGGTGGGGGCGCGGCAGTGGAATGGGGCGGCCCGGCTCCGGTTCAGCGGGCTGATGTGGGTGGGTGGTTGGGATTCATGCCCCGCTGGTGGCAGTCCGTTGACGGGTGCACCTGTCAGCCGAGGCGGACGGACCCGCCACCTGGCCCCTATGTCCCAGTTTGGCGGGCCATTCCGGGGGCCTCGGGCGGGTGATGTGTCCTGGGTTCGATTAAGTCGTCCCCACGACACATCACCTCCTCCGACTGGCCCGATCAGCGCCTCATGAGTCACAGCCACCCCACCACCCACACACCGCCACCAGCGGGGCATGAATCCCAGCTGCCCACGGGGGTCAGTCGCTTTGCCGGTGCCGGGCCGCCCCATTCCACTGCCGCGCAGACCACCCACCGGCCCGAGGCCGGGAGCGGACCCTCCGTACATGGGAGCTTCCCCGGGGACCCCTCCCCTCGGGCCGCCCCCCTCAAAGCTGCACTTGCGGTGGAGGGTTGGGTGTCCAGGGTGGAGCGAAGCGGAATCGGCGCAGCCGACGCGACGTAGGAGCGCCCTTGACGCCCGACCCGGAACCGCGAAACTGAAACCTAGGGGCGGCCCCCACCCGCCATGACCGACTCCGGACGCCCCCGACTACCCCCCCCCCATCCCGAACCCGCACCCACCCTCCCGAGCCGCCCCCCCCTGCCCCATAAGGCAGAACGCGATGCCCCCCGCCTATGAAGTCCGGGCTGGACCGTCCTCGGCGCTCGGCCCGAGAGTGGGCAGTGGAGGTCCAGGCAGGGTGAGCGGCACAGTCAAGGGAGAGGGGAGACGGAGATGCGCGCACACGACCAAGGGCACGAGTCGGAGCATGAACGCGGGCACGAGCACGAGCACGACGAAACCTTCCGGTCCGCCGAACAAGGTTCAGCCACTGACGCACGGGAGTCCGCGCAGACCTCGTATCTCTTCAAGGCAGCGGCCGCCGGGCGGCCCGATGTGGTCGGGGCGGCCGGGCTGAGCAGGCTCCAACGCTCCGTGGGAAACAGCGCTGTCGGGACGATGCTCAGCAGGGACGCGGCACCCGAGGAGGACCCCACACCCGGCGCCCACCAGGACCGCTCCCCCGTGCACGATGTGATCTCCTCCGGTGGCGGTTCGCCTCTGGACGCCGATACCCGTAGCGACATGGAGAGCCGCATGGGCGCCGACTTCTCCGACGTACGCGTGCACACCGACGCCGCGGCCCATGAGTCCGCGAAGGGGGTCGGCGCCCGCGCCTACACCGTCGGCAGCCATGTCGTCTTCCAGCGCGACAGTTACGACCCGTCCTCACCCGACGGACGGACCACACTGGCGCACGAGCTGACGCATGTGGTCCAGCAGCGCAACGGTCCGGTGGACGGGTCCGAGGCGCCCGGCGGGATCCGCGTGAGCGATCCGTCCGACCGCTTCGAGCAGGAGGCCGTCGCGAACGCCGACCGCGTGCTCGCCGAGCCGAGCCCCGCACCGACGCCGACACCCGAGTCCGCCCCCACCCTCACCCCCACTCCCGCACCCGTTACCACCGGTGCCACGGCCCCCGTCCAACGTCAGGCCACAGACGACGAGGACGAGGAGCCCGCGAACGTACAGGGATCCTTCGTCCAGCGGGCCGAGGAGGGTTCCGAGGAGGAGAAAGAGGAAGAGGCCCCGCCCGCCTGACCACGCCGGGAAATCCCTCCCTCACTCCGAGCCCGACCGCAGCGTCCCTCCCAGAAACAGCGACTCCGCACAGCGCGACGGCCTCGGCGCCTGTACCGGCCTGCCCACCTGCCGGCAGTCGACGGTCATCGTGATCTCGCCGCCCGCCGGTACCAGAATGGGGGTGACGAAGTGATAGTCGGAGTCACGGAAGTTCTCCAGCGCCAGTCGCAGCACGGGATCATTCTGGCTGGACACAATGAGTGTTCCGGCGTCGCCCTGCGGGTTCTGGACCACGATGTCGGTGAGTTCGAAGGTGCTGCCGGCCGGCACCCGGTACGCGGATCCGCTGGCCGAGCCGCCGCCCACCGCGTCCCTGACCTCGACGCGCGCGCTCGTCGGCGCGCCCGCCCCCTGCGCACTGCCCGCGCCCGTACCGGATCCCGAACTCGCCCCGGAGCCGGTCCCGTTCTGCCCCGCTCCGCTGGTCGCGCCTCCCTCGGCACCGGCTGTGGCACCGGCTGTCGCGCCGGCGTTCCCGCCGCCGGTGCCGGCCGTGGCTCCGCCGTCCGCCGTCCCGCCGCTCGGAGACGCCGTCTTCTCCGCGGCGGACGCCACCGCCTCCGGGGTGATCGCCTCCCGGGCCGCCGACTTCACCGCGGGGCGCAGCAGCGCGTACCAGAGCCCGACCAGCGCGATCGCCACGACCGCCGCGAGGAGGAGCGCGCGGGGCAGCCAGCCGGGCAGGATCGCCTGCTGCTCGTACGATCCGTCGAGTACCACCGGTTCGTACGGCTCCTGGCCCTCCTCCGCCGCCACGGGCGCCGCGAGAACCTGGAACGGGTGGGTCACCGGCGTACCGCGCCACAACCGCTTGGCCGGCCGCACCCACACCTTCGCGAAGTCCGCGTGTCCGGGCGGTATCAGCAGCTCGGTGGTGGCGAAGCGGACACCGGCGCGCTCGGTGCCGGTCCGTCCGCTGAGGCGCACGGTCACCGGCGCGTTTCCCCTGTTGTCCACGGCGAGTTGGTGACTGCCGCGGCGAGCGCCGGTGGAGCCGCGCGGCACCAGTTCCGAGGTCACCTCGGTGAACGGCGCCACGGTCACCCGCCCCTCGGGCACCACGGTCTCGCTCGACTCGCTCGTCGGCACCACACGGACACCGAACGGTGTCTCGCCCGCGGGCACCGAGGGGTCGCGCGGCGGTGTCAGCCGTAGCACGACGGTGCCGGAGGCGCCCGGATAGAGGGAGAGCGTCCGCGGTTCCACGGTCGCCCACGCGGCGCAGGCTCCGACCACCTCGAAGCGGTATTCCTCGACCGTACTGCCGGAGTTGAGGATCTGTAGGGGTACGTCCGTCGGCGCGCCCGGCTCGGCGGTGACGGACGATGCGTCGAGGCTGGCCGTAAGACTCATACGTCGCACCGTAGGACCGCGCATTACCGGGAGCAGCGGTCGGACAGGAACACTTTCGGGCAGATGTAGTGCCCATCGGGCGGCTGCGGATTTCGCGTCCGCACTCGGTGGGAATGGAGTATCTGCCGATGCGTAAGGCAACCGCCGCTCAGTTTGCCAGGTCCCATACGGCCCATGATGACGCCATCGGTTCGCATTTGCGGAGGGGGAAATTCATGACAGACCGTACGATCGTTGGTTTACGCGCACAGGATCCGATCTCCCAAGCGGGGGTGGCCAGCCAACTGCGGACCAGGCCGGAGGTGACACTCACCGGATGGGAGGACGGTGAACTCACCCCGCAGGTGGTCGTGGTGGTCGTGGACGTCATAGATGAGGAGGCATTACGGATGCTGCGCAATATCCAGCGCAGCGGTACGGCACGCGGAGTGCTGGTGGCCACCGAGATTGACGAGCAGAAGCTGGTCAGCGCGGCGGAGTGCGGTGTCGCCGGGGTGGTGCGGCGCTCGGAGGCGACACCTGATCATCTCGTACGGGTCATCGTCGCCGTGGCGAACGGCGAGGGCCATGTCCCCGCCGACCTTCTCGGACGCCTTCTGGAGCAGGTGGGAAAGCTGCAGGGCCAGGTGCTCGGACCACGCGGCCTGCACTTCACCGGACTCTCCTCCCGCGAGATCGATGTGCTCCGACTGGTCGCGGAGGGATACGACACCGCCGATATCGCGACCAAGCTCGCGTACTCCGAACGCACGATAAAGAACGTCCTGCACGCGGTCATGACCCGGCTTCAATTGCGTAATCGCTCCCACGCGGTGGCGTACGCGCTGCGCCAGGGTCTGATCTGAGCCACAGTTCGAAAAGATCCACGGGCCGAAATGATCCACGAGCCCAAAAGATCCACCAGCCCAAAAGATCCGCAGGCCCAAAAGATCCACGACCGAGAAGATCGCGGACCGAGAAGATCCACGGGCTGAAGAGATCCATTGTTCGAACCGCGCCGGGTTCTGATCTTCATCACGGCCACGCGCCGCACGGCTGCCCCAAAGGGCAGAACTCGGTACCCGCGGATATGACTCGCGCCCCGCTGCCCGCGGGGCGCGAGTACGGGATGGTGGGCGCCGGTGCGCCGATCTGGGGGAGGGTTCCGTGCGGCGGTCTCAGCGGTTCCGGCGGTCGGCATGGAAACGGTCAGAACAGCGATTCCGAGGATCCACACGGACTACACGAACTACACGGACTACACGGAAACAGCCACGGCGCAACGGCAATACCCTGCGCCTCGTCCTGTCCTTCGCCCTCCTGCTGCTGGTCGTGAGCGGTCTGCCCAGCTCGGCCGCCGAACCGCGCGCGGCCGTCCCCGTACCCGAACCGCCCGTCACACCCGCCGTGGTCACGGAGCGGCTCGACCCGGGTGAGTCCGTTTCCGTGGACAAGCTGGTGCGCACGCCGGCCATCCCGCCGAAGCCGGACATCGTGCTGCTCGTGGACGGCACCCTGAGCATGGAACCGTCCATCGAGCAGATCCAGCGGAACCTGCCCGTGATCACCGAGAGAGTGATCGAGGAGCAGCCCGACTCGCGCTTCGCCGTGGCCACGTACGGCGACCAGCAGGTCGACGGCGCCCGGACCTATACCGTGCTCCAGCCGTTCACGGACGACCTCGGCAAGGTGCAGGACGGGGTGGACGACCTCACTGTCGAACGCGGCGAGGGCAGCATGGGCCCCTCCGAGGACTGGATCAACGCGTTGTGGCAGATCGCCAACGGCAGCGGCGGCCAGACCGAGTTCCGTTCGGACGCGAGTCCCGTGGTCGTCCTGGTCGGCGACGCCTCCAGCCACGACCCCAGCATGGGCCACTCCCTGACCGACACCGTCTACGCGCTCCAGGACCGGGAAATCCGGGTCCTGGGCGTGGATGTCGCCACCGCCGTCGGCGACGGACTCAACGGCAACGGGGACGCCGGTGTGCCCGGCCAGATCGAGATCCCACTGCACGACCCGGGCCAGGCCGACAAGGTCATCGAGGCCACCAGGGGCCGGCTGATCCCCGGCGTCGACGCGGACGCGGTGGTGACCTCGATCGCCGAAGGCCTCGCCAACCTGCCCACTCAGGTCGGCCACCACCTGGAGAACTGCGATCCCGCCCTGACGGTGACGCTCGCCCCGCCCACCCGTACCGTCACCAGCGGTGATCCGGCGGCCTTCGACGAGACGATCACCGTCGCCGAGGACGCTCCGCAGGGGCGGAGGCTGACCTGCACGGTCCAGTTCCTGCTGGGCACGAGCCCGCCAGGTACGGATGCCGTCGGGCCGAACGCGGTGGCCGACCCCGGGCTGACGCAGACGATCAACATCGACGTCAACGATGTCGAGGCGCCGGTGGTCGTCGTGGACGACCGTACGGTGGCGACCAGGGACCCGGACGGGGCCCGTGTCGAGCTGACCGTGACCGCGGTGGACGCCAACGACGGTCGGCTGCCGGTACGTTGCACCTCAGCGTCGGGCTCGCTCTTCCCGGTCGGCCGCACCCTGGTCACCTGCTCGGCCACCGACTCGAACGGAAACACCGGAACGGACACGGCCACGGTGGAGGTGCTTGAGCTGCCACCTGTCCCGCCCGTTCCGCCGGTTCCCCCCGCTCCCCCTGTGCCTCCGACGGCCGATGTCACCGTGGACGTACAGCTCACCCCGTCGCGCACATACACCGGCCGCACCACACGTGCCCGCTTCCTCCTCACCAACACAGGTCCGGACACGGCGACCGGTGTCATCGTCACCTCCGCCTGGCCGAGGACGCCGGACGCGGGCAGACGTACGCTGGCCGGGCTGTCGCGCTGCACCCCGTCCGCGCCGTGCACCATCCCGGCGGGCGGCCGGGTCGAGGTCAGCCAGACGGCCACGTACCGGATGGCGATCAGCGGAGACGTCCACGCGACCGCCGTCGCCACACTGCCCGACCGCAGACCGGCCAACAACACCGACCGGGGCGCGCTCCGCGTCCTCCAGCCGAAGCTGGCCGTCACACCGCCGGTCGCCACACCGGGGCAGGTGGTGCTGGCACGGGGGACGGACTTCCCGCCGGGCTCGAACGTACGGCTGAGCTGGAGCGCGGGCATCACCGCCAACGGTTCGCCGGTGACGGTGGGTCGCGACGGTACGTTCGAGGCACAGGTGCCGGTACTGCGCAGGGACCGGCTCGGGCCACGCGATCTCCGCGCGGACGTCACTGGACTCGACCGGCTGACCGAGCCCGTCCTGGTGGTCCAACGCAAGCTCCAGCCACCGGACTTCGCGGGGCGCGGATGAGCGAGACGATGAGAGAGTCCGGGATGACGGGGCCGGGGATGACAGGGGCGGGGTCGTGATCCACGAGGTGGACGACGCCCTGCGCGCGCTGCTCAGGGCCGAGGTCCTCGAAGGCGCCCAGATCGCTGTGGTGTTCGACGCGCCGACCCGCGACTGGGCCGCCAAAGTCAACGCGCCCACGGTGAATCTGTATCTCTACGACATCCGCGAGGACATGCGGCGGCGCGAGCGCGGGCTGCACAACGAGTACGACGAGCGCGGCACGGTCGTGGCCCGCCGCAGGCCGCCGCGCTTCTTCAAGCTCTCGTATCTGATCACCGCCTGGACGAAGCGGCCGGAGGACGAACACCGGCTGCTGTCCTCGCTGTTGGCCTGTCTGCTGCGGTACGAGGCGCTGCCTTCCGAGCGGCTGACGGGAACGCTCCAGGACATCGGGGTGGCCGTACCGATGACCATCGCGCTGCCGCCGCCGGAGGACCGTTCCTTCGCGGACGTGTGGAGCGCGCTCGGCGGCGAATTGAAGCCGTCGCTCGACCTGGTGATCAGTGTGCCGGTCACGGCGTCGCCGACCTATGCCGTGGGTCCGCCGGTGGGTGACGAGGGGATGCGTGTCCACTTCGGTGACCGCGCGAGTGACCGTGCGCGGGAGGAGCGCGCGCGACGGCCGGCCGGGGCGATGCCGGGCCGTGGGGCGCTTCCGGTGTACGGGGCGACTGTCGACCGTGGCGGGGAGCCGGCGAACGAGGGCGCCGGCGGGGGCGAGCCCGGCGGTGCGGACGAGGGCGAGACGGCGCGGCGGCGCCCTGGGCTGTCGCTGCGGATTACGGAGAACCGGGGCGATGCCTGAGCCCGAACGGCCCGACGGGAAGCGGGCCGATTCCGACGGAGAAAGCCGGGACCTCCGCCATCTCCTGAGCTGTGCCGTACGGATCGAGCGGCGCGTACGCCGGGCGGTCGAGGCGCGCCGGCTCACGGACCCGCATCCGGACGACGAGTTCCGGGGTCTGTATCTGACCGAGGAGACGATTACCCGGCTGCTGGACGAGCGGCGTACGTTCCCCGCGCCGGACGAGACCGATACGACAGGCGCGACCTCTGCGACAGGTACGCCTGACGAGGGCAGCGCTTCCCCCGCGCATGGGCCGCCGTCCCGACTCACCACGCTGGCAAGGGAGTTCGACCTCGGTCCGCTGGATGTCGAGATTCTGCTCATCGCGCTGCTGCCGGATCTCGACGACCGGTTCGAGGCGTTCTACGGCTACCTCAACGACGATGTCACCCGCCGTCGCCCGACCTCCGGACTCGCCCTCGGTCTCTGCGGTCTCTCCCCGGCGGACGCGGACGCCCGCGCCAGGCTCGGCCCCCGGGCACCGCTGCGCGCAGGCGGGCTGCTGCTGGTGGAGGAGGCGGACCGGCCGTTCCTGGGGCGCGCGTTACGGGTTCCCGACCGCGTCACCGCGCACCTCCTCGGCGACGACAGCCCCGATCCCCGGCTGACCGGCCTGCTGGCGCCCTGGCACCCCGTACCGGGTGTGGGTGATCCCGGACCGCTCGCCCGTACCCTCGGTTCCGGTGTCCGGCTTGCGTATCTCCGCGAGGAACAGGGCGGCGCCGGTACGGCGCTGGCCGCCACGGCGCTGAGCCTCGCGGGGCGCCGGGTACTGGGCCTGGATCTGTCCCGGCTGGCCGAGGATCCGACGCCCGTCGAGGCGGTGCGGGCGCTGGTACGGGAGGGCCGGCTGACGGGGGCCGGGCTGGTCTGCGCGCCGCTGGACGCGCTGTCGCGTGACCACCCGGGGACCCTCCGGCTGCTCACCGACACCCTGCTGCCGACGATTCTGGTGGGCCGCACGCCCTGGGACGCGGCCTGGTCGACGCGCCCGCCACTGCTGCTGCCCGCCCCTCGGGTGGAACCGGCGGTACGGGCCGCCCTCTGGCGCGACGCCTATGCCGAGCCGGTCCCGGCCGAGCTGGATGTCGACGTTCTGCTCTCCCCGTTCCTCCTCACCCCGGACCAGATCGAGGGCGCGGCCCGCAGCGCGGCCCAGACGGCCCGACTGGACGGTGGCGCCCTGGGCGCCGACCACATCCGCCGGGGCGCCCGCGCCCAGAACGCCGCGGGCCTCGACCGGCTGGCCCGCCGTATCGAACCTTCCGTGACCTGGAACGACCTGGTCCTCCCCCCGGACGCGCACGCCCAGCTCCGCGAACTCACCGCCCGGGCCCGCTACCGCGACCAGGTCCTCGGCGAGTGGGGAATGCGCCCGGGCGGCGGCCGGGGCCGGGGCGTATCGGCCCTCTTCGCGGGCGACTCCGGCACCGGAAAGACGATGTCGGCCGAGGTGATCGCGGCGGATCTGGGTCTCGACCTCTACACGGTCGATCTCGCGACGGTCATCGACAAATACGTCGGCGAGACCGAGAAGAACCTCGAACGCATCTTCTCCGAAGCGGCCGGTGTGAACGGCGTCCTGCTCTTCGACGAGGCGGACGCGATCTTCGGCAAACGCTCGGAGGTCAAGGACGCCCATGACCGCTACGCCAACGTCGAGAGCGCGTACCTGCTGCAACGCATGGAGTCCTTCGACGGCCTCGCCATCCTGGCCACCAACCTCCGTGCCAATCTCGATGACGCCTTCACACGCCGCCTCGACCTGGTCGTCGACTTCCCCGTCCCGGACCCGCCCCAACGCCTGCTCCTCTGGGAACGCTGTCTGGGCCCCGCACTCCCGCGCGCCTCCGGCCTTGACCTCCCGTTCTGCGCGGAGTCCTTCGAGCTGGCGGGCGGCAACATCCGCTCGGTAGCGGTGACGGCGGCCTACCTCTCAGCGGCCTCGGGCACCCCGGTGACGATGCCGATCCTGATCCACGCGATCCAACGCGAGTACCAGAAACTGGGCCGTCTGACCTTGGCCTCGGAGTTCGGCCCCTATCTGGATCTGCTCAACTCCTGACATCAACTCCTGACATCAACGCCTGATGCTGCGTCAAGTCACCGTGCATTGAGGGGAGTTCACTCGATGGAAGGCATCACTCATCGCCCAGCGGGATCGGCGGCCGTGCGCCCCTACTGTCTCCTGTGCCGTCCGGATGCGACGGCATCCGCCGGCGGAAGAGGAGTGGACATGAGGTCTTCGGGGCGTATGGCTGTCTCGGCGATGGCCGTGGCGTTGGCGGCGCTCGGGGTGGGAAGCGGCGCCCCCGCCACCGCGGCCGACACGGCGGCGCCGGCGTGCAGCGGGGCGGAGGACTGCACCACCCTGAAGCCGACCAGGCTCACGGCAAGCCAAGCCTCCCTGAATGTCACGCAGATGCAGCTGGAGAACATTCACGCGATGGCGGTCGATGCGGTGACCGGGGAGCCCATCCGCGGTGCGCGGATCGTGTTCGCCACCATCGGCGGCCGGACGCTGGGGGCGTCCTACACCGACTACGACGGCATCGCCGCGATCACCGCCCCGGAGAACCTGGGCCCCGGAACCCTCCAGGAGCTGCTGGGCGGCTACGAAGCCTCGATGATCGGCGACGGCGTTCACGCCCCGGCCGGAGCCCATGGAGCGATCACCATCGGCATCGACCAAGGCCCCGGCGTACCGGCCGGCCCGTGCTCCGTCTGCAGTGACCGCGGACTCAAGCAGGACGTGGTGCCGGTCGACTGGAGCCGGTAGAGATGTGGTCCTTCCGTCGGCGTTGCCGGGCGGCCGACCACGGTGCCCCGGCCCGTCGTTCGGCCGGCGCACGGGAGAGCGACACCGTGGCCCCGGCCGGAGCGGTCAACGGCTACGAGATTCTGGAGACGGTGGCCACGCTGCCCATCAGCACCTGGCGCTACCTCTGGGAGCCCGAGGAGGTACGTCACCTCGGGCCGATGGCCCAGGACTGGCACGCCGCCTTCGGCTTCAACCAGGACGACACCAAGATCCCTGTGGTCGACGGCCTCGGCGTCGCCCTGGTGTGCGTCCAGGCACTGCACCGCCACGTGGAAGAACTCACGGCCGAAGTGGCTCGTCTACGAGAAGCGTCGAGCGTGAACCGGCCCGAGGCCGAGCCCCAGGCCGACGCCGAGGCCGAGCCCGCGTCTTAGGTGCTCGCGCACAGGGGTGGGTCAGCCCCTGTCGATCCCCGCGGAACACTCATCGCGATCGGAAGGCAGAACACCATGACACAACAGGACACCGTGACGGGATCGTCCGGGACGGTGGATCAGCCGTCGCCGATGTGTACGGACGCGGTCTGGCGGCTGCCCGTGACGGTCTGTCGCATCACCCAGTTCCTCAGCGAGCGGACGGCCGACGCCTTGCTGGAGCGCGCCATCGCCTCCACCGGAGACACGTTGAAGCCCTCCCTGATCCGCGACCGGGAGCTGGTCCCCGACATTCGCCGGTCCCGGTCCCGACAGGACTTCCCCGTACCCGAGTTGATGGCGGCCATCGATGAGGTACTGGAGCCGATCGAGCACACTCTCGGAGTCTCCTGCCGGAACACCGAACCCGACTACAGCCTCAACGCGCACAACGACGGCGACTTCTACCGGGCGCACCAGGACACCGCCGCTCGATTCGCCCCTCGGCGACTGCTCACATTCGTGTACTACCTGCATCGCACACCCCGGCCCTTCGACGGGGGCGAGCTGCGTGTGTTCGATGCCGCCCTGCCGCTCCACACCGAGACAACGGGCAGGTGGGAGGAGCGCACCTGGCGGGACTGGCCGCCCGAGCACAACAGCATCGTGTTCTTCCGGCCGACCGCCTGGCACGAGGTGCGCCCGGTCAGCTGCCCGACCAAGCACCACGCGGACAGCCGCTTCGCCATCAACGGCTGGCTGTGCAGCCGAGACCCCGCACACCGCGAAGACACCGGGCTATGAGACCCACGCACCGCCCCCACGTCGCCCTGACGAGGATGGGGCGGACGCCGTGATCCATACCAGCTAGCGGCGGCCTGCATACTCTCGCAGCTCTGCTGGCATGACGGCAGGTTGTCACATCCGCAAGGCCCGGATCCAGGGTTTTGGCCGAGGCCACAGATCCGGGGCAGATCCCTCGTCAACTGGTCGGGGCAGCGTTTACGGGACAACCCTCATGCGTCCGGCGAGGACCAGATACCCCCACGACTCTCGAACACCCTCAGCAGTTCACCCGGGTCGCGGTCCAAGAGTCCTTCTACCTCAGATATTTCGACTTCGGGATGGTCATAATCAGGAAACTTGGTCACACCGAGGCCGGGACTGCACAGGTAATAACGTCCGTCATTTTCGTAGCAACTGAGTGGAATATTCGCGTTCGACAGGCGAAGAGCGGCCCGCCATTCTCGTTCTCCGGAGCAGGAGACCTCACATCCTCGCTCCACCAATTTCGGCAGCACCTCGCCATACGATTCCTCGGACAACGGATTTCCCGCGACCTCAAGGGTCGTAAGGGTGCACTCAAGGAGCGGAGTCAAGTCTCGGACGAAGTTCCTCTGGATTCGCAAGATACGCAAGCGCGGTAACTTTTCCATACCTGCAACATTGCGCAAACCGCTGTCATTGATCCTCAGCGAGAGCAGGCTCTCCAGGGGAGGGAGATCCGACGGAGACACAGGATCGCATCCGGCGATAATCAGCACTTCAAGTTCCGGGAAGTTCTTGAGCCCACCCAGAGAAGCGGCATGACTCACATGCAGTTCGGTGATTACGTCACTAGTGTCACCCCTCAGCTTTTTATGCAACCGTGCCAGCTCAAGAGCCTTTTCGATCTCTGGTTCCATAGGGTGTTCCATTGAAATTTCACTCCCTACTGAGAATCTCGCGAACCAATTCGAAGTCTGCGTGGACTCGGTCGTAGTTTATTTTCTGGAGAGCCTCCAGATCTCCCAACTCTATATTTATGCGCTCGTCCGTCCGACTGACACCATCCGCACCCACCGTAACTTTGCGGTATATCGCGTCGACCTTCACATTACGCATGGAGGCAGGGATGGGCTGCACTTCGGGGTCCCATATGAGACGAGCGACTTCGGGTAAGCTCCCAGATTCAGGCAACTTTGCTTGAAGTACCCCAAGAAATTCCAAAGCAGTTCCTTCAGGGTTAGCAGCTACGAAGCCATCGAACAACCCCCGAAGGCCGTTGTGCCACGGATCATCTCCTTCATTGAACACAAATGCCCTGTCTGCGACGGTAATAAACGCGCCCACGTGCGCACCGATCGCGCCCCTCGTGATCAACTCAGCGCCTGGCGGTATCTCAATGCGATAGATCACATCGGAAGTAAAGGAACGTAATTTATGATGCAAGGTCATCCAGTCGCGTCCGGCCTCCAGCCGTCCATTCGACCTGTGCTCCACCGCAAATTCCATCACATTCTCTATGTAATTCGTAGGGATCCACTCATGCTTCCCTCCGTCTGCCTCGCGGAACTTAGTCTTTACATATCTCCTCGAATTGCCGTGATTTCGCCATAAATCTTTGAACTTGAACCAGTCGATCTTTCCAACAGTTTCTCCTTCCATTATCCGCCGAAGGAACTCGATAATCTTCTCTCTTGGTGGCGCGCTGACCCCCTCAATGGCCTGCTCAAGGTCTCGGTCAGGCGATTTCTGCCCCTTGGGGAACGGATAGAAACGTCCATAGTGTCCCTCGTCAGGCAGGAAGCGCATTTTCCGAAGGATCTTTTCGGTCGCACTGTCCTGCACGCTCCCCGAGCCGACTTGGCGAACGGTTCCGAGTGCAGCCCTTCCAAGTGCCTCAACAATGTCCTTCCGTGCATACTTTTCCGAGTTCCCGAGAACTCTGGCAAAAAAGTTGTCGTTCGTAGGGTCACTTCGCCCATCGGCGTAGTAGTCCTTTGTGACCTTCTTGTGCACTTCCCTGTCATTAAGGTAGTTCTTCGCCAAAACGTCCGTGGGGGGCAGAATTCCACTGTCCGCCCACAGCTTCACGTTCGAGACCTCTGGATGCTGAAGCTGCTTGTCCCACCAATCCGAGTGGGCTTTCCCGATCAAGACGTCTCCGTGCTTGATCAAATTCCTGCCCACAAGATCGACATCGGAATCCTCAGCACTGTCTTCCTCCGGATTAATTTTTGCCCGCGCACGATACGAACCATCGGCCGAGTCGAAGAGGAATAGCTCCCTCACTCTCCTTCGACGCCTGATTCCGGGAAGAGCCTTCTCCACAACGCTTCTCGGATTGTCATCGACTCCCATTACTCTCTCGACGTCACGTATGGCAGCGCGAACGGCATCACGCTTCTCGTTCTCATTTCTCCGATCTCCCCTTCTGGGATCACCTCTTTCCGCTCCCCGTTTCCGGTCGCTGGGATCCCCGGACATCTTCTTGTTCTTTCTGACGAGTTTTTTGGCGGCCTTCGCGATTTTGTCGACTATTTTGTCGACGGCTCGGTTCACCGGGCGGGAAACCTTTTGGAAGGCTTGTCTGACCCTGTTGGCCAGGCCGCCGATTCCCAGGAGTGAGGCGAGGAAGCCGATGAGGAGAGGGATGCCGGCCGCCAGGGCGGTTTCCACTGTTTTGGGGACGGCGGCAGCGGCGCCGTTGGCTATGGCCACTACCGCGTCCAGGACCGAATTGACGAATTCGACTATCTGGGCGCCCTGGGTCACGATGAACGTGACGATGTCGATGATCCCCTTGACCGCCCGTATGAATGCCGAGGCGGGGTTGAGGAGGGAGAGAATCCAGGTGATGCCCGCCATGAGAACGGTCGGGATCAGATAGGACTTGAGGTCGTCCAGGATGGTCGACTTGAGATCGCCTGTCTCCGCGGTGATCTCCTGGGCGGCGCCGGCCGGGCCTTCTCGGGCCAGGGCCTGGGCCACGGGGACGGATTGTTCGGCCTTGGTCATCGCTTCGTCGGGGACGCCCTTGCGGGTGACGCGGGCTCGGATGTTGTCCCAGGTCAGGCCCAAGAGCGAGGCGATGAGCTGGATGATGCCCTTGAGGTCGAAGCGGGCGGGGATTTCGAGGCCCGTGCTGACCGCCGTGCCCAGAAGCCAGGAGACCAGCCCCTTTTGAAGATGGGTGGCGATGTTTCCGATGAAGAGATTCAGGCCTGAGCCGACCGCCGAGACCAGGTTCCTGAGGAAGCCGATCGGGTCCTTGATGATCTTGCCGATGGCGCCGGCGGCTTTAGCGAGGATGCCCATCAGGAGGTTCTTCAGCTCCATGATGGTCTGGATGACGCCTGCCACGGCGTCCACGACCTTCGCTATCAGGCCCTTGTTCTCTTCTTCTAGTTTCTTGATCTCCTCGTCCACCGAGTTGAGGGCCTCGGTGTACTTCTGGGCCAGGTCCTGGACCAGTTGGGTGGACTTGTCGTTGACCTCGGATTCCAGGTCGTCGAACTTGCCGGCGAAATCCGCCGCCGCCTCCTCACCGAACTGCTTCAGATCCGCGGGGAGTCTGTCGACCTCCGCCTTCAACTCGGCGCGGCCCGTGGCGATACGGGCCTTGGCCCGGCCCAGCTCGGTGCCGATGGTGTCGGCGATGGACGAGATGACGGCCTGCATCCTGGTGACATAGAGCTCGCGGGACTTCTTGAAGATGTCCAGGCCCTCTTGCGGCAGTCCTTTGAACTTGTCCCTGATCCACCGGCCCTTGCCCGTGAATCCCGAGTAGCGCTTGTCCTTGTACTGCCTCATGCGGCGCTTGTGGTCGGCGGTGAAGTCGTCGCGGGCCCGTTTCTCACCCTCGGTGAACTGTTTGTCGACCTTTCCGTCCAGGTCACCGAGGATCTTCTCGACGTCCTTCTGCGTGGCGTCGAAGACCTTCTGGAGCTTGGCGGTGACCTGCTCGCGCTTCTTCTCGTCCGCCGATTTCGTCTCGCCCTTGCCGCCGTCGACCGCCTTACCCGCCGCGGCACGGTCGGCGGTCATGGCGCTCATGGCCGCCGCGCCGGACGCGGCGGCGCCGGCCTGCGCCGCCGACAGTTGCTTGGCCTCGGCCGCGCGGCCCTTGGCGGGGACGCCCGCGGTGTGCCGCTCGCCCTTCTTCTTCTCCGACAGCGCCGCGTCGAACTGCGGCTCGTTGCCCTTGGCCAGCTGCTCCTCGGTGACCTCGGCGTCCGCCAGCTGCTGGTCGACCCGCTGATTTCCCTCGGAGAAATCCAGCACCTTGTCCGGTTGTCTGTCCGGCACCGCGTCCGCCGCGCTGGGCGCGCCCGGGTTGCCCGGAGGCTGGTCCGGGCCCATCGGGGTGACCTGTTTCTCCTTGGCCTGAGAAGTGTCCGGGGCGGCCGTCGTCGTGCTCTCGATGTCCTCGGCCGACGACTGCTTGCCGTCCTTGACCTTGCCGTCGACCGAGTCCTTGATGGAGTCGGCCTTACCGGAGTCGGCGAATCCATCGGCCTCGTCGAGGTTCTTCGGCGCCTGGGCGGCGATCGCCTCGTTGACCGCGCCGACGAACGCGTTCTTGTCGAACTCCCCCGGCTTGGCCTCGTTCATCTTCTCGGCGTTGGCCGCCTTGCCCTGCGCCTGCTTGTCGTCCGGCGGAGCGACGGCCGCGTCCTGCGCCGACCTCGATTCGCTCGCCGCCGGCTTGTGTTGCTTGATCCGCTGCTTCTTCGCGGCGACGTCCTGCTGGACCTTGCGGAAGCCGGGCGCCTGTGACGGCGGAGGCTTCACCACCTCCGCGTACCGTTGCGCGACGAGCCGCGACACCGCAGCGTTGCCCGCCCTGCCCTGGAGCCCGTGGAGGCTCCGGACATTCAGCCGCGGGCCGGGGGCGGATGCCGTCGG
Organism: Streptomyces sp. NPDC051662; assembly: GCF_040681655.1. Classification (NCBI taxonomy): domain Bacteria; kingdom Bacillati; phylum Actinomycetota; class Actinomycetes; order Kitasatosporales; family Streptomycetaceae; genus Streptomyces; species Streptomyces sp. NPDC051662. Next base: position 74,874 of record NZ_JBFAZD010000013.1, on the reverse strand, counting down.
TACGTCAGCTGAGGGGGCCGCCTCCCTCGCGGGGGCCGAGGACCGGGGCGCGTCCGCGCGCGCAGCTGCCGCGGAGCTCTTCTCCGGAGCGGCCTTCACCGCCGCTCCCGATCACAGGTCCCCGACATACCAGCCAGGGTGTGGGCGCGTACGGTACGCCCGGCAGCGTAGGCGGGACAGCTCCGAGGGCACGATGCGTTGCCCGATCACCTGTCCCTGCGACTCTGCCTCTTCGGGCAGTGGCCTCGGTACGACGCGGCGGCCGAATGCCCGTTCCGGATGATCTCGCCCACGGCGAGAATCGCCCTCGTTCCCTGATCAACCACGTACCTGATCGACCACGATCCTGATCCATCACGATCCACGGTCATCGCGCCCACGTTCCCGGTCAAGGAGAGTCGCAATGCCGTCGTATCTGTCCCCGGGCGTGTACGTCGAAGAGGTCCAGTCCGGCTCGCGCCCCATCGAGGGCGTGGGCACGTCCGTCGCCGCCTTTGTCGGCTTCGCCCAGCGGGGGCCGTTCAACGAACCGACGCTGATCACCAACTGGTCCCAGTTCGTATGCCAGTTCGGCGAATTCGTCGAGGGCACCTATCTCGCCTCGTCCGTATACGGCTTCTTCGCCAATGGCGGCGGCACCTGTTACGTGATTCGAATCGGCGGAGGCGAGGCGGGCAGCGGTCCGGCCGGGGAGCTCACTTCCGGCGCGGAGGCGCGCCTCGGGCCGTACACCGTACAGGCGTTGCCCGGTGTGACCGGTGAGATCACTGTGACCGTGGCCGATCCCGAGGGCGAGGATCCGCCGCAGGACGTGTTCAGTCTGGTGGTGGCCCGGGACGGCAAGGTCGTGGAGACCTACCCCGCGGTGTCGTCCAAGCGCAGCAAGGACAATGTCGCCTCGCAGGTGAAGGCCCGGTCTCAGCTGATCGAGGTACGCGAGCCGGGGCGCGGGCCCGCGCCGGGCAGACCCGAGGCGCAGACCGTGACACTCCGGCCGGCGGACGACGCGGGGACCGCGACCGGGCCGCTGTCCGCGGACGAGTACGTGGGAGACCCGGACCAGCGCACCGGCCTCGGCGGGCTGGAGGCCATCGACGAGGTCACCATGGTCGCCGTACCGGACCTGATGAGCGCCTTCGAGCGCGGAGTACTGGACGAGGAGTCGGTCATCTCGGTGCAGCAGGCCCTGATCAGCCACTGCGAGCTGATGGGTGACCGCATCGCGATCCTGGACACGCCCCCCGCCCTGAGCCCACAGCAGATCAGGGGCTGGCGGACGGAGACGACAGGCTTCGATTCCAGGTTCGCGACGCTCTACTACCCATGGATCAAGGTGTTCGACCCGGCGACCGGCCGCAATACCTTCGTACCGCCGAGCGGGCACATCGCCGGTGTATGGGCCCGGAACGACGCCTCACGTGGGGTGCACAAGGCCCCCGCGAACGAGGTCGTACGCGGAGCGGTCTCCTTGCAGACGCAGTTGACCAAGGGCGAACACGATCTGCTCAATCCGATCGGTCTGAACTGCATCCGGGCCTTCCCCGGTCGCGGTATCCGCGTCTGGGGCGCGCGAACGCTGGCGTCGGACCACGACTGGCATTACCTGAATGTGCGCCGACTCTTCAATTACCTGGAGGAGTCGATTCTGACCGGAACACAGTGGGTGGTGTTCGAGCCGAACGATGATGCGCTGTGGGCCCGTATCCGCCGTACGGTATCGGCGTTCCTGGTCAATGAGTGGCGCAGGGGCGCGCTGTTCGGGCTGACTCCCGAGGAGGCGTTCTACGTCAAGTGCGACCGCGAGACGAACCCGCCCGAGAGCATCGACGCGGGGCAGGTCATCTGCGAGATCGGGGTGGCACCGGTGAAGCCGGCGGAGTTCGTGGTGTTCCGGCTGTCCCAGCTGACCGGTGGCACCGGCGCCGTCGATGAATGACCGCTGAGGAACGACCGCCGCGGAATGACCGTCGAGAAATGACCTTCGCCGATCGATCACCGACGGTCGACGAACTGACCATTAGCGCAGAGGAGGCTGGTAGTGCCACTTCCCGATCTCGACAGTTCCGTCGGACATTCCTTCGGTCTGGAATTCGACAGTGTCGTCATCAAGCAGATCACCGAGGTGACGGGTCTGAAGATGGAGCAGGATGTCATCGAGCTGAAGCAGAACACCGCCGACGGCAAATACGCCATCAAAAAGCTTCCGGGACGGCCCAAAGCGGGTGAGGTCACCGTCAGCCGTGGACTCACCGAGGACAACAGTTTCGAGCAGTGGGTCAAGGACTCGCGGTTCGGCCGGATGTCGGACGCCCGGCGCAACGGGGCGATCATCGTCTACGACTACGAGGGCATCGCGATCAAGCGCTACAAGCTGATCAACGCCTGGCCGAAGTCCCTGGAGATCGGCACGCTGAAGGCGGGCGACACCTCCGTGCTCACGGAGAAGCTGTCGATCACCTACGAGAGCATGGAAGTCGACTGATGCGGCGGGTGCTGTCAGCCTCCGCGCGCGGTGGGGCGAGCGACGAGGAACGTGTTCCCGCACGGGAGCCCCGCGTTGGCCGGGACTCCCAGGACTCCCGCGAGTCCCGCGAGTCCCGCGAGACGCTACGGACCGAGTTCCCCTTCGAACTGCCGCGCGGGTACGTGGACGACGCCGGCACCGTCCACCGCGATGGCGTGATGCGGCTGGCCACCGCCCGCGACGAGTTGATCCCGCTCCGGGACGACCGCGTACGGGAGAACGCCGCCTATCTGTCGGTGGTCCTGATCGCCCGCGTGGTCAGCCGGATCGGCACCGTCGATGACATCCATCCGGGCGTCATCGAGGACCTGTTCGCCTCGGACCTCGCCTTCCTCCAGGACTTCTACCGCCGGATCAACGCCGAGGGTCATACCCGCGCCGCCGTGACCTGCCCGTCCTGCCAGTCGAACTTCGCCGTGGACCTCGCCGGAGGTGGTCGCCCGGGGGAATCGTGACGTACGCGGCCGACCTGCTGTACGAGGAGGTCGCGTACCTCGCCTATCACTTCCACTGGCCACGCGACGAACTGCTCGATCTGGAGCATCCCGAACGGCGCCGATATATCGCACAGATCGCCCGGCTCACCGGCCAGGAGTAACAGGAAGCGTCCAGCGGGGACCGGAAACGCGAGGGAGGGACAAGACACCATGGGACTGCTGTCCTGGCTGCGTGGGGACCGGCCCGCGGCGGACGCCGGTAGGACCGCGGCGGACGCCGACGTACCGGCCGAGAGGGGTCGTCCGACGGCGGCCGGCTGGCGCGAACTCCCCCCTGTCCAGCGTACGTTGACGACGCCCGGCCTGGTCACGGACCCGGACGGCTTCCGGGGATCGCTCGGCACCTGGCAGAACACCTCGCTCAGTACGCCGCTGGGCCATCTGGTCAGTCCCCAGGCGCCCTCCGGGCTGGTGCACGGACTCGTCGCCTCCACCGGTCCGACGACAACAACGGTGAGCCGACAGGCCGAGGGCGGGAAGGCCGGGAGCGAGCAGACGCGACGGGCGGAAGGCGACGTGGTCGCCGCCTGGCCGGGGGCGTCGGGGCACGCGCAGATACAGCCCCAAGCGGCTCCCCCAGCAGTTCCGGGATCAGTTCCGGGATCAGTTCCGGGATCAGTTCCGCGATCGGTTCCACTGCAACGGAGCCATTCCCCGGGGGAGATGATCACCGCCGACGCCTCGCCCGCCGCACTCCCCGTACGTCAGCTGATCGGTGAGCGGCCGATGGAACCGGCCTTGCCCGGCGTCCCCACCTTCGGTACGTCACCAACTGGTCCCGCCCCTCAAGCCGTTCAGCGGTCTCATGCCGCTCCGCCCCCGCGCGTCCCGCCGGAAACGTCGGAGGCGCCGGAAACGTCGGAAACACCGCAGCCGCCGCAGCCGCCCCGACCGCGCATGCCGGGCCTGGGGGCGCCACTGGCCGGTCTGCCCCCGACAGCACAACGGGCGATCGCCGCTCGCACCTCCGGCCCGGTAACCGAGCCGACCGCACCGGCCACACCACACGCGTCTCCGCCGGATACGGGAGAACCGATCGGGCCGCTGCTCGGCGAAGCGCCTTCCCTCACACCACAACACACCGCGTACGCGCCGGAGTCCGGGACGGATCAACCACTCACCGCGTCGCCGACAGACGCGGTAATACCCGCACCCGTCCCGCTCCAGCGCTTGAGTGGTCCTCCCGTACTCCCCCGGCCGACAGAACCGGCGTCCGGTCCGGTGGCTCCGCTCCTCGCACAGCGGGCGGTCCCCCTCTTCGCCACCGGGCCGGACGCCCCCGCACCCACCGGCACCGGCAGGGCCCCGGAGCCGCCGGCCGTGCCGGTCCGGTGGGCGCCCCCTGGAGACGCGCGGCCGACATCGCTCCAACGCTCCTCCTCAGCAGGTCCGTTGCCGGTGAGCCGTGCAGCCGTAGCCCAAGCGGCCGTGCCCCGAGCCGCAATGTCCCGAGCCGCCCTGGCCGGAGAATCCCTGGCCGGAGAAGCCACATCCCGAGACACCGCGACAAGTGATCCCGGGCGCCCCGCCGCCACGTTCCAGGACGCCGGTTCCGCGGCCGTCGCCGCGGGTGTGGCCCAGCGGATGGCCGACGGCAGCGTGGTCTTCGGCGGTACGCGGACGATCCAGCGTGCGACCGCGATCAGCGAGCCCCCGGCCCCCGCACCCTTCCCCGATCCCCCGCCCGCGCCGGACCCCGTCTTCCCGTCGGCCACCGCCCCGGACCCGGAACCGAGCGCCGACGCCCCCGCGTTCCCGGACGCCACCGCCCCGGAAGTGCCCGAAGACCCCGAGTCCGCCCCACTCGGCTTCCCTGACACCCAAGACGCACGCACAGGCACAGGCACAGGCACGGCTACGGGCACGAGCACGGGCACAGGCACCCCACCCGTCACCGATGAACTCGTACGAGCGCTGTACGCGCCCCTGAGCAGACTCCTCAAGGCGGACCTGCGCCTGGAGCGCGAACGCGCCGGCTTCCTGATCAACACCAGGCATTGACCTGATCAACACCAGCGTGGAGAGGTACGTGCCATGGCCCCGACCGACAACGACGATCCGGCCGTCAGCGTCTGCTTCGTCGTCACCATCGACGGCATCGAACTCGGCTCGTTCAACACCTGTGACGGTCTCGGCTGCGAAGTGGTGCTCGAAGCGCGCGAGGAGGGCGGCAACAACGGCCACGTCTGGCAGTTGCCCACCCGCCTCAAGTACTCGAACGTCAAGCTGTCCCGCCCGCTGACCCGGGAGACGGAGAAGGTCGCCAAGTGGTTCGCCAGTATGACGACCGGTTTCAGTCGTAAGACCGCGCATATCGAGGCCAGGACGGGCGACGGCCGCAAGGTCGCCCAGTGGGGGCTGCTGGAGGTCGTACCGGTGCGCTGGACCGGCCCCTCCTTCACCCCCGAGTCCCCCAAGGTCGCGATCGAGACGATCGAGATCGCCCATCACGGCTATGTGATGGAGGGCTGAGCACGATGAGCGGGCCCATCGCCTTCAGTGCCGCGGGCAGCTCCGGTACGGCCGCCTCCCGGGCGCCCGGTTCGGCGAGGCCCAAGCTGGAGCACGCCTATCTGGAGCTGCGTACACCGCCGCCCGGTGGCAGTCTGACCCCCGGCGGGCCGTGCGGCCGTATCGACTTCCAGTTCAATCCCAAGGAGTTGAGCCTGACGAAGGCGGCGTCCTGGAAGCGCACCCCGGCCAAGGGCGCGAAGAGTTCCGGGCCGCCTGAGTATCAGGGGCCGCAGCCGAGCAAGCTCACGGTGGAGATGTTCTTCGACGCCAGCGACACCCAGGACAGCAGTGTGGTGACCTCGGTGGAGAAGCTCTTCGCCTGCTGTGTGCCGACCGACGAGACCCGTCAGCAGCAGCGTTCCTCACCGCCATGGGTGGTCTTCCACTGGGGCGGGCTCACGGGCTTTCCCGGCTATGTGAGCCAAGTGCAGGCGAAGTACACCCTCTTCACGACCTCCGGCGTACCCATCAGGGCGCTCTGCCAGGTGACGATGGAGGAGATCAGCGGAGAGACACCGGGGCAGAACCCGACCTCGGGTGCGCTGGCGGCGCGGCGGGTGCACCGGGTGCGCGCCGGGGATTCGCTGCCGGGTCTCGCCCACCGCGAGTACGGAGATCCGGGCGCGTGGCGGGTCATCGCCGAGGCGAACGGGATCGACGACCCGATGCGGCTGACCAGCGGCCAGGAGCTGCTGCTGCCCGCACTCGACGAGCTGGACCGGCTGCGCGAATCCGAACGCGCGCGGGAACTGCCGGGGCGGGGGTGAGGGCGGATGGCCCAGCAGAGTGTCGCCAAGGCGCTGGTGATCGAGTTCGGTGGCAGTCCACTGCCACCGGCCCTCGCCAACACACTGGTCGAGGGGTACGTGGACGACAGCCGCACGCTGCCGGACCTCTTCGTCCTGCGTTTCCGCGATCCGGGCCGGGTGCTGCTGGAACGGACGGGCCTCAAGATCGGTGGTGAGGCCCGGCTGCTGGCGCACGCGGGCGGGGGCCCCTCCGCCACACCGCTGCTGACCGGTGTGGTGACGGCCCTGGAGGTCGAGATCGATGACACCGGCACGTTCACGGTGGTGCGCGGGCTCGACGAGTCGCACCGGCTGTTCCGGGGCCGCCGTGTCGCCGGGTATCAGAACATGACGCTCGCCGATATCTGCGCGCAGGTGGCGCAGCGGGCCGGGCTGCGCCCCGGGACGATCGATGTCGCCGGGCCGGTGCTGGAGCATGTGGCCCAACCCAACATCAGCGACTGGGAGTTCGTACGCGGGCTCGCGGAGGAGGCGGGCGCCCAGGCGTATGTCACGGACGGCCGGCTGCATATCACCAGGCCCGCCGAGGCCAGTGGCGCGCCGGACAGCTCCGCGCGGGCCGAACAGAACCCGCTGGTACTGGAGATGGGGAGCAATCTGATCCGCTGCCGGGCCGGGGTGTCGTCGGCCGAGCAGGTCTCCGAGGTGGAGGTGCGCGGCTGGGACGTGGCGGCCAAACAGCCGCTGGTGGGCCGGGCACCGGCGGGGAGTACGTCGACGCTGGCCCTCGGGGTGACGGCGGCCGAGGTGTCGGCGCCCTTCGGTGAGGCGAGTTTCGTCGTCACGGACGCCTCGTACGGAACGCAGGCGCAGGTGGACCAGGCGGCGAAGGCGCTGGCGGAGCGGATCGCCGGATCCTTCGCCGAGCTGGAGGCGGTGATCAGGGGCAATCCACGGGTGCGGGCGGGCAGCGCCGTGGCCCTCAACGCCGTGGGCGCGCCCTTCGAGGGGCGCTATACGGTCACCTCCTCGCGGCATGTCTTCGACCCCGTACGCGGCTACGAGACCTGGATCACCGTCTCGGGGCAGCAGGAGCGCTCGCTGTTCGGTCTGACCGGCGGCGGCGCGGGCTCGGGCGGTGGCGGCGCCGGTGCGGGCGCGGCCGGCCGCTGCTCGGGGCTGGTCAATGGAACGGTGACGGACACTCAGGACCCGCAGGGGATGGGGCGGGTGAAGGTCCGCTTCCCGTGGCTGTCGGACGAGTACGCGAGCGACTGGGCGCGTACGGCGCAGTCCGGTGGTACGGGCGGCGGGGAGGCGTTCATCCCCGAGGTGGGGGACGAGGTGCTGGTCGGGTTCGAGCAGGGCCATCTGGACCGGCCGTATGTACTGGCCGGTCTCTACAACGGTCAGGACAAGCCCTCCCAGGGCAGCGGCGGAAGCGACGGCGGTGGCGGGGAGGGCGCCGGGGGCTCCGGCGGCGGCGAGCTGATCGACCCCACCAGCGGCGCGGTCAACCGGCGCGCCTTCGCCTCCAGGGGCGGCAATCAACTGGAGCTGCTGGACGCCGCGAACGGCCCGCAGGGCGTACGACTGGTCACCGGCGACGGCAAGTTGAGGATCGACCTCGACCGCAGAGGCACCACCATCGTCGTCAACAGCGACGGCAGCGTGGAGATCGAGGCCCGGCAACAGGTCTCGATCAGAGCGGGCAGCGGCGTGGCACTGGACGCCGGGCAGGGCGCGCTCGAACTCGCCGGTGATTCGGTGAAGTTGACGGCCCGCAGCGGCGTTCAGGTGGACGGCGGGACCGGTCGGCTCCGGCTGGCCACCAGCGGAACAGTCGATATGACGGGCAGTCAGGTTTCGGTCGACGGAACCTCGCGGACCGAGATCAAGGGCGGCGGCACCTGCTCCATCAACGCACCACTGGTCAAGATCAACTAGCGGACGAGCCACCTGAGGCAAGCGAGCCACCTGAGGCAAGCAACCCAGCGGACGAGAGGAGCACACGGAGATGTCGGCAGCCGCACGCGTCGGCGACCCCACCGGCCACCCCGGTACGGTCGGCCCGCCGGGCGTACCGTCGGTGCTGATCGGCGGCAGGCCCGCCGCCACCGTCGGCACCCCGCACCAGTGCGCCGTCCCGCCGCCCGCCGTACACCCGCCGTCCGCGATCGCCGGCCCCGGCAGCTCCACCGTACTGATCGGCGGCAGACCGGCCGCCCGGGCCGGTGACCGGGCGGGCTGTGGCTCACCCGTCGTGACCGGCTGCCCGACCGTGCTGATCGGGGGCTGAGCGCCATGGGAGAGCAGTTCATCGGCGCGGGCTGGGCCTTCCCGCCGCGCACGGACGCCACCGGCTCCATCGCGCTCGTGAGTGGCGAACGCGCGCTGGAGGAGTCGATCCGGCTGATCCTCGCGACCTCGCCGGGCGAGCGCCCGATGCGGCCGGAGTTCGGCTGCGCCGTCAACGACTATGTGTTCGCCCCGGCGGACGCGGGTACGGCGGGGCAGCTCGCGTACGAGGTGCGTCTCGCGCTGGAGCGGTGGGAGCCCCGGATCGAGGTGGCCGAGGTGACGGTCCGGTTCGACGAGGCGGACAACGGAGTCCTCTATATCGATATCGGCTACACGGTGCGCGGCTCCAACGACCCCCGGAATCTCGTATTCCCGTTCTATGTGATCCCCCAGCACGAGGAGGACGGCGCGTGACGCTTCCCAGCCCCGATCTGGACGACCGCCGTTTCCAGGGCCTGGTGGACGAGGCCAAGCGGCTGGTGCAGCAGCGCTGTCCCGAGTGGACCGACCACAATGTCTCCGACCCCGGGGTGACCCTGATCGAGGCCTTCGCCACGATGGTCGACCAGCTCGTCTACCGGCTGAACCGGGTGCCGGAGAAGAACTATCTGACCTTCCTCGATCTCATCGGGGTACGGCTCTATCCGCCGACGGCGGCCCGTACCGAGGTGACGTTCCGGCTCTCGGCGCCGCAGCCCGAGCCGGTACGGGTCAGGGCGGGCACCGAGGTCGCCACGGTCCGTACCGAGACCGAGGAGGCGGTGGTCTTCACCACGAGCCGGCCACTGTCCATCGTTCCCTGCGCGTTCGCGTATCTGGCCACCCGATCGGCGGACGGCGAAGCGGTGGAGCGGTCGGAGGAGTTGGCGCTCGGCCGCGAGGTGCCCTGCTTCGGCCGTACCCCCACCCCCGGAGACGCGCTCTATGTGGGCCTCTCCGCCGCGGTGCCCGCGGGGGTGGTCGTGCTGCGTCTCGACTGCCGGGTCGAGGGCGTGGGTGTCGATCCGCGGCGCGCGCCGCTGCGCTGGGAGGCATGGGACGGTACGGAGTGGCGGGCCTGCGAGATCGAGAAGGACGATACCGGCGGCTTCAACAAGTCGGGCGAGCTGATTCTGCATCTGCCGCGCACCCACAGCGCCTCGGCGGTCGTACGGCGCACCGCGGGCTGGCTGCGCTGCCGGCTGCTGGAGTCCGAGCCGGGCCAGCCCGGCTATGTGGCACCGCCGACCGTCCGGCGGATCACCGCTTTCACGATCGGGGCGACGGTCGAGGCCGCGCACGCCGAGACGGTACGTGACGAGGTGCTCGGTGCCGCCGAGGGCGTTCCCGGACAGAGTTTCCTGCTCGCGAGACCGCCCGTCGTACCGGGGGACTTCGTCGTCGAGGTGGCGGATCCGGACGAGGGGTCCGGCTGGGCCGACTGGACGCGGGTCGACGACTTCGCCCACTCGGGACCCGACGACCGGCACATCACCCTGGACCCCAACTCCGGCCGGGTGGACTTCGGTCCCGCCGTACGGGAGCAGGACGGCGGCCTGCGGTATTACGGCGCGGTCCCGCGCAAGGGCAGCGCGGTCCGGGTGCGCGGCTACCGCACGGGCGGGGGCAGACGGGGCAATGTCGCCAGGGGCGCGCTGCGTGTCCTGCGCGGCTCCCTGCCGTTCGTGGCGCGGGTGGAGAACCGGCGGCCCGCGCTGGGCGGGGTCGACGGCGAGACGGTGGAGAGCGCCCGGGTGCGCGGGCCGATGACGCTGCGGACGCTGCACCGCGCCGTCGTACCGCACGACTACGAACTACTGGCCCGCGAGGTGGCCCCGGACGCGGCGCGGGTGTACTGCGTACCGGCGGGCCGGGACGCGGACGCGGGCGGGGTGCGACTGCTGGTCGTACCGGCCGGGCGCAGTGACGAACAGGGCCGGATCAGCTTCGACGAGCTGATCCCGCCGCCGGACACGATGGCACAGATCCGCGGGCATCTGGACGAGCGGCGTCCGATCGGGGCCCGGCTGATGGTGGAGCCGCCGTTCTACCAGGGCGTCACCGTCGTCGCTTCGGTGCAGGCGCGCCGGGGCGCCGTACCCGAGCGGCTGCGCGAGGCCGCGCTCACCGCGCTCTACGGCTACTTCAACCCGCTGACCGGCGGCCCTGACGGACAGGGCTGGCCGTTCGGACGGCCCATCCAGTCCGGTGAGGCGTTCGCGGTGCTCCAGCGGGTGCCGGAGGTGGATCTGGTGGAGGACGTACGGCTCTTCCCGGCGGACCCGATGACCGGGCAGCGCGGGGAGGCGACGACGCGGATCACGCTCGACCGGCACGCGCTGGCCTTCTCGTACGAACACCAGCTGCGGATACGGGAGGTCTGAGCGATGCGCGGAACCGTCGCCGGGCTGCCCTCGCCGCATCCGCTGGTCGAGCTGCTGCCCGCGCTCTATCTGGAGCAGGACTTCCTGAGGCGCTTCCTCTCCGCGCTGGACGAGGTGCTCGCCCCGATCCAGCTGACCCTCGACAATCTGCCCGCGCATCTGGATCCGCGCAGCGCGCCCGAGGACTTCCTCGACTGGGTGGCACGGTGGGTCGCCGCCGAGCCGCACGGCGACGCGCCGGTCGGTGAGCGCCGGACGGCGGTGACGGAGGCGGTGGCCAGGCACAGCCGCCGGGGGACGCGCGGTGGGCTGGCGGAGGCGATCCGGCGGCGCACCGGTGTGGAGCCGGAGATCACCGAGAGCGGCGGCGCGGGCTGGTCGTCGACCCCCCACACGGCACTGCCGGGCGAGGAGCGCCCCTGGGTGGCCGTACGGCTACGGGTGCCCGAGCCGGGCGCGGTGGACCGGGTCGGTCTGGAGGAGCTGATCGAGGGAGAGATCCCCGCGCACATCGGGTACGAGGTGGAGATCCTGCCGTCGGCCGAGGCGCCGTCCGGCGGTCCCGGGGAGCGGCCATGACCTGCCCCGAGTGCGGGCACCGCAACGCGCCGGGCACGGCGTTCTGCGCGTCCTGCGAGACGTTCCTGGAGTGGGGCGATCCGGAGCGGTCAGGTGCCGGGACCGGCACGGGGACCGGTACCGGGGATTCCGGATCGTCGCCACGAACGCCCACACCGCCACCCGCGCCCACGTCTACGCCCACACCCACACCCACACCCACGTCTACGCCCACAACACCGCCTGCCCCCACACCCGCTGACCCTCCCGCCCCGGAGCCCGTACGAGAGCCCGCGCCGGAACCCGCCCCAGAACCCGCCCGGGAGCCCGTACGAGAGCCCGTACGAGAGCCCGCCCCGGAGCCGGTCACCGCGGGCCCCCGGCGCCCCGGCGACCGGCTCGACTCCCCCGTACCCGGCCCCGGGGAGGAACTCGACGAACCGGCCGGCCGGCCGGACCCCGACGCCGTACCGCGCCCGGACCACGGACCCCCCGTCCGCTGCCCCAACTGCCGTACGGAGAACGCTCCCGACCGCACCCTCTGTCTGCGCTGCGGTCTGCTGCTGGATCCGGGACCACCGCCCGAACCGCCGCAGCCGTGGTGGCGCCGGATCCTCACCCGCCGCCGTCGGCGCGCCCTGCCGACCGCGGGCACGCGTCCCAAGCGTCGCCTGTGGCGCCGGCCCAGCCTGGCCATTCCGCTCACCCTCGTCATCCTGGCCGCCGCCGTCTGGTTCGCACGTCCGCACCTCTCCGAGGCGTTCGACTTCACGAAGGACAGCACCGGCACGCCCGAGGAGCTGCGCCCGATCCGGGTCCGCGGCTCCAGCGCGCTGTCGGACCACCCGCCCAGGGACGCGTTCGACACCTACACCAACCGCTTCTGGGTCCCCGCCGAGGCCGGACCCGGGCTCGGCGAGTATCTGGAGGCCGACTTCGAGGAGCCGGTACGGCTGCTCAAACTGGTCGTCTTCGCGGGCCGGTCGGCCAAGGCGGACGAGTTCCTCGCGCAGGCCAGGCCCGCCGCGCTGACCGTGACATTGCGTTCCGCGTCCGACGAGGTCACCGAGAAGAGGATCACGCTCAAGGACCAGCCCGGCCAGCAGACCTTCGACATACGCGGCTCGGACGTCGTCCGGGTGCGGCTCGCGATCGACGATGTCCATGGCAACGGACCCGGCCGCAGACCCGCCGTCGCCGAGATCGAGTTCTTCGGACGGCGCTGAATGGGCCACGCTGGTGTCCGGATGTCGATCCGACCACCCTTGGCCCTTGGCCTGGGCCTGTCGCTGACGGAGACTGAACCGATGACACAGCGTGTGGATCTCGCGACCGTGATGAACCGTCTGTCGATCGATGAGGTGATCACCGACTACGCCGTGACCATGGACGACGCCGACTGGCCGGGGTTCCGCGCCCTGTTCACCCCGGACGGCCGCGCCGACTACACCGCGGCGGGCGGTATCGAGGGGTCCGCGGCCGAGGTCGCCGACTGGCTGGCCGGCACGCTGCGGCCGTTCACCGTCCGTCAGCATCTGATCGTCAACCGGCGGCTGCGCATCCAGGACCTCGGAGGCTATCCGGGCGACCGCGCCGAGCTGCGAGCCGACTATCTCTGCCCGCTGCGGCACGAGTCGGGCGAGGACCTGATGAGCGGCGGCGGGTTCACGTTCGGGCTGCTGCGCGGCGAGGAGGGCTGGCGGCTGCGTACGGTCGAGGCCCACGAGAAGTGGCGCCGTGCCTCCGCGTCCGCCGTGTCCGCGGTCCCTGTCGTCCCCGTGGTCCCCGCCGTCGACGGCTGACCTGCGGGGTACGCGCCGGACGCGGCTGCTCCGTATCCGCTTCGGTTCCCTCGATCGGGGGAAGGGACTGCTGAACGGTAGAGGAGGCGCGGTATGCGAACGGCATCGCCGTGGTGGCGCGGCGCGTCAGCCGTGGCCGCCGGCGCGCTCCCGGCCCTCGCCTTCCCCTCGCCATCCCTGTGGTGGCTGGCGTATGTGGCGCTGGTGCCCTGGACGCTGCTCATACGGTCCGCGCCCACGGGCCGCCGCGCGGCGCTGGAGGGCTGGCTCGGCGGTCTCGGCTTCATCGTCGCCGTGCACCACTGGCTGATACCGAGCCTTCATGTGTTCATCGTGGTGCTCGCGGCGCTGCTGGGTCTGCTGTGGGCGCCGTGGGGGTGGCTGGTGCGCGCCGTGCTCGGCGGGGCGCCGTCCACGGGCCGTGCCGCCGTCGCGCTGGCCGTGCTCCCCTCGGGCTGGCTGATGATCGAACTGGTCAGGTCCTGGGAGGGACTTGGCGGGCCATGGGGTCTGCTCGGCGCCAGCCAGTGGGAGGTCCCACCCGCGCTGCGGCTGGCCTCGGTGGGTGGGGTGTGGCTGGTGAGTCTGCTGGTGGTCGCGGTGAACACCGCGCTGACCCTGCTGGTCTCGGTGCCCCGGGCGCGCGGGGCGGCGGCTCTCGGCATCGTGGTGTGCGCCGTCATGGTGGGATCGGTGGGGTGGTGGGCGCCGGGGCCCGAGCGGTCGGGCCTGGCGCGGATCGCGGTGGTCCAGCCGGGCGTGGTGTCCGGCACGGGCGCCGTGGAACGCCGGTTCGCGCGCGGCGAGGAACTGACCCGCACGCTGGCCGGACAGGATCTCGATCTGGTGGTGTGGGGCGAGAGCAGCGTCGGCGCCGATCTGGCGGCACGGCCCGATCTCGCGGCGCGGATCGCCGTACTGTCCCGCACGGTGGGCGCGCAGATCCTGGTCAACGTCGATGCGCGCAGTACGGACCCGACGGGCCGGGCGGGCATATTCAAGCGCGCTGTGCTGGTGGGGCCGAACGGTCCGACCGGCGATGTGTACGACAAGATGCGGCTGGTGCCGTTCGGCGAGTACATACCGGCCCGTGCCGCGCTGGGCTGGGTGACCTCGATGGGCAAGGCGGCCGGTGAGGACCGTGTGCGCGGCACCCGCCAGTCGGTGATGGTGCTGCCGGGCGAGGGCAGGGGCGGGCTGCGGTTCGGTCCGCTGATCTGCTTCGAGTCGGCGTTCCCCGATATGAGCAGGCGGTTGGTCAGGGACGGCGCGCAGCTGCTGGTGGCGCAGTCCTCGACCTCGTCGTTCCAGGGCAGTTGGGCGCCTGAGCAGCATGCCTCACTGGCGGCGCTGCGGGCCGCGGAGACCGGCAGGGCGATGGTCCACGCCACGCTCACGGGCGTCAGTGCGGTGTTCGGCCCCGAGGGCGAACGGGTGGGCGGCGCGATCGGTGTCGACCGTTCGGCCGCCACGGTCTTCGACCTCCCGCTGGCCCGGGGCACGACCCTCTACGCGCGGTTCGGCGACTGGGCGGTCCATGGCGCGCTGGCCGTTCTGGCGGCGTTCTTCGCGGTGGAGGGCGCGCGCTCGCTCAGGCGGCGGACTGGTCCAGCGCCTCTCGTACCACCCGCTCGCACAGCTCATGAGTCAGCAACGCATCCCGCGCGCTGAGGGTCTTTCCGGCCCGTACGGTGTCGAGGAACGCCAGCACGCACTGCTCGATACCGCGCTGACGGGCCACCGGGACCCAGTCGCCGCGCCGCCGGACACTCGGCTGCCCCTTGTGGTCGATGATCGTCGCGAGATCGTGGACGGCCCGCTTGGTGTCCTGCCCCGACACTTCGAGAATCTCCTCGGTGGAGCCGCTCAGCCGGTTCATCACGCCGATCGCGGTGAAGCCGTCGCCGGAGAGCTGGAGGACGACATGGTGCAGCAGTCCCTGCCGGATCCGCGCCCGTACGTCGGTGTGTTCGACCGGTCCTGGAAGCAGGAAGCGCAGCGTGTCCACGACATGGATGAAGTCGTCGAGGACGAAGGTGCGCGGGTCCTCGGGGAGACCCACCCGGTTCTTCTGGAGGAGGATCAGCTCGCGCGGATGTTCCAGGCACTGCGCGTACCCGGGCGCGAACCGGCGGTTGAAGCCGACGGCGAGGCTCACGCCCCGCTCCTCCGCGAGCCGCACGATCCGCTCGGAGTCCGCGAGTTCGTACGCGATCGGTTTGTCGACAAAGGTCGGTACGCCCGCCGCCAGGAGCCGGGTCACGATCTCGGCGTGCACGGGGGTCGGGGCGTGCACGAACGCGGCGTCGAGTCCCTGGGCGAGCAGTGAGTCGAGATCCGTGTGGCACCGGTCCGCCGGGATGTGGTGGACCTCGGCGGTACGCGACAAGGTGGCGGGCGTACGGGTCTGCAGATGCAGCTCGACCCCGGGCAGTGTGGTGAGCACCGGCAGATACGCCTTCCGCGCGATGTCGCCGAGCCCGATGCAGCCGACCTTCACAAGGGCCTCCCCAGCCTGTCCTTACGCGCCGCCACGCGCCTTTACGCGCGATTGACACGCGGGTTCGCATGTCTGTCCGCATTACTGACGCGGTGTCCCGGAAGCATACGTGCGCCCCGGAGGCCGCCAGTCGGCGATCCCGGCGAAGCCCCGCAGGACGATCCCCGGCCCGAGGCGCGACACGGCGACGATCAGCGCGTCGCGTACGGCGACGGCGACCGGATTGCTGACGGCGGTCATCCGGCCCGTTCTGGTGGCCTGGCGGACGATCGCGGTGGTACGCGGCAGCCGGTCGGCGGAGTAGGAGGCGAGTCCGGCGGCGGGGTCGTGGGACGGGAGTCCCGCGGCGAACTCGGCGGCGGGCCGACCAGCTCCGTCCACTCCGGCGTGGTGCGCGAGGACGATGGCGTCCTCGATGGCCTGGTTGCCGCCCTGGCCCAGCGTGGGCTGCATCGCGTGCGCGGCGTCACCGAGCAGGGCGACCCGGCCCCGGTGGTACGCGGGCAGCGGTACGGCCATCTCATGGACGTCGTTCCGCAGCACCTGCCCGGGGTCGGCGGCCTCGATGATCCCCGGCACCGGATCGTGCCAGTCGCCGAAGAGCCGGCGCAGCTCCGCCCGCTCGTCGTCGGGCGCGTGAGCGCCCTCGGGCGCCGTGGCCATGGCGTACGCGTAGACACGGCCGTCCTTGAGCGGCTGGGTGCCCCACAACCGCCCCCGGCCCCAGGTCTCGTGCGGCGCGAACGATCGCTCGGGGGCCGGGACGACGACGCGCCAGGTGGTCAATCCCGTGTAGCGCGGGCCCGGATGGCCCGGGAACAGCGTCCGGCGTACGGCGGAGCGTATGCCGTCGGCGGCCACGACGAGTTCGGCCTCCAGCTCGCCGTCCGGCGTGCTGACGACGGCCGGACCGCGCTCACCGCCCGGATCGGCGAGCGCGGCGGCCGTACCGGTGCGCACCACACCTTCGGGCAGGGCGGAGGCCAGGAGCGAGACGAGGGTGGCCCGATGGACCAGCACGAGGGGGCCGCCGAAGCGGTCGGCCACGGCCTCACCGCTCGTACGGGAGAGCCAGCGGCCACCGGGGGCGCGCAGCCCGCCGTCGCCCTGCCAGGCGGAGAGGGCACGGACCCGGTCGCCGAGCCCGATGACATCCAGCGCGCGCTGCGCGTTGGGCGCTAGGGCGAGGCCGGCGCCGACCGGGGTCAGCTCCGGCGCGCGTTCCAGCACGGTGACCGCCCACCCCCGCTGACGCAGGGCCACGGCCGCGGTCAGTCCGCCGATCCCACCGCCGATGACGAGGGCACGGGGCTGGTCCATGACGTCTCACTCTCCTCGGATCACTCACCACACGGCGGACCGCGACTCGAACTACAGCTGTAGTGAGCCCTTCCCCTCACCGTACTACAGGTGTAGTTGGCGAGATAGATTGATGCCATGGCCGCACGCACCACCGGGTCCTCCCGCGCCGAACTGATCGCCGACACCGCCCTCGCCCTGCTCGCCGAGCGCGGTATGCGTGGGCTGACCCACCGGGCCGTGGACGAACTGGCCGGGCTCCCGCAGGGCTCCACCTCCAACCACGCGCGCACCCGGCAGGCGCTGCTTGAGGCGGCGGTACGGCGACAGGCCGAGCGCGAGGCGCGGGTGCTCACCCCGGACGAGATGCCGGTCGGTACGGGCGGCCGGGGCACCCCCGTCGACGCGCTGGCGCTCGCGCTGCACCGCTATCTGACCGGCCACCCCGAACTGCTCGTCTCCCGTTACGAACTGGCGCTTGAGGCCACCCGCCGACCGGAGCTACGGGCCTACTACGACGAGACGGGACGGCGGTTCCGCGAACCACTGGTCGCGATGATGACCGCGGCGGGCTCCACCGCCCCCGAGCGGCACGCGCTGTCGCTGGTGGCCTGGTGCGAGGGGCTGATGTTCTCCTGCGCGGCGGGCTCGTACCACGACGCCGTGCCCTCCCTGGAGGCGCTGCGCCTGGGGTTCACCGAACTGCTGCGGGGAATGCTGGGAACCCCGGACGGACCGCCCGCCACCTAAACCACTCGCCACCTCGGCGGCTCATCCATGAGTATGTCCGCCATGACATCCACCGAGGCCACGCCCGAGGCCACACCGCGGCGCACCGAACCCTCCACCCTCGCCGGCGAGCGCGAGATGCTGGAGGGCTGGCTCGACTACCACCGCGAGACCCTGGCCCTGAAATGTTCCGGCCTGGACGAGAAACAGCTCAAGGAGGCGTCCGTTCCGCCCTCCGAGCTGTCCCTGCTCGGTCTGGTACGGCATATGGCCGAGGTGGAGAGCGACTGGTTCCGTAACCGGCTGACCGACGAGCGGAGCGCGGCGCTCTACTGCACCGACGCCGACCCGGACGGCGACTTCCACCCGGGCGAGGCCGACACCTGGGAGGAGGCGTCCACCACCTGGCGCGCCGAGATCGCCCACGCCCGCGAACTGGCCGCGCGGCACTCCCTCGACGAACTCGGCACCGGACAGCCCAGCCGGCATACCGGCGATCCGTACACCCTCCGCTGGATCTACACCCATCTGATCGAGGAGTACGCCCGGCACAACGGCCATGCCGATCTCCTCCGTGAGCGGATCGACGGCTTGACGGGCGACTGACTCGACGGGCCCACGGACCGGCAGAATCGACGGACCGAGGGGCCGGCCGGCCGACCCGACCGGGCAGGCGGCGCGCGGGCCCGGCGTTCACCCGTCCGGGCCAATCCGCACTCTTACGCTCCCCAACAGCGCCCCTAACCAGCAGAGTTGCCCGAGTGCACCGAACCAACCGAACGAGAAGCGCGGCGATGATCCTGATGGGGATGGCGGTCACCGCCGTCTCCGGATGTGTGGCCGTGGAACCGCACCCCTCGCCCGGTCCCTCGCCGCGTCCGGGAACGAGCAGCGGTATCCAGCCCCCGGGGGCGCCCGAGCCGCTGATCATCGAGGCCCCGGCCAGGGAGGCGCTGGAAGCGGTCGTGCCCCCGTCGGCCCCGAAGGCGGCGCCGCCCTCCTCCGCCGGAGCCCGTCCGCCGGCCTGGGACCGGCCCGCCCCGGACCGGACGAGCGGCTCCACGCGGCCCCCGGTCATGTCCCGGCCGGAGCGGCGGCCCCAGGACCACCCCGAGGAACAGCGGCATACGGCGCCCTCGCCCGCACCGGTCGTCACCGATGTCTGCGCGCTGGGCGAGCGTTACGGCCAGTGGCCGAAGGACAGCCCCCAGGCCCGTATCTGCCGTGACACCTACGGCGATTGACGCCCCTCGGCCCCCCGTCCCTCGGCCCCGCAGCCCCTCGACCCCGCAGTCCCTCGCCCCCGTCCCTCGGCCCGCAGCCCCCCAGCCCCTCCCCACCCCCCACTCTGTCCCTCACCGCCCGCGCAGCAGCCGCTCCAGCCGCTCGATCCCCGCCCGGACCCCGTTCACATCCCCCTCGTCCCCCAGGGCGACCGCCGCCTCACGCGCCCGGTCCAGATGGAGCCGCGCCGCCTCAGGCCGCTGGAGCTTCACATAGTCGGCGGCGAGATTGAGATGGAGCGACGGGTAGAAGGCCCGTACCACCGAAGAGGTCCCGGGTACGCCCGCCCGGGCCTCCGCCAGCCGCTCATCGCCCGCGCCGTCGCCGGCCCCCCGGCCGCCGCCCGCCCGGTCATCGGCCGCCGACTCCTCCCTCAGCCCGTCCGCCGCCGTCAGCGCCCGTAGATCCCAGGCCAGTTCATCACCCGGGTCGTCCTGCGTATCGGCCATATAGTGCGCCAGGGCGCAGCGGTGAAACGCGTCCCCCGCTTCCCCCAGCTCCCCCCAGAGCTCGCCGAACCGGTTGCGCGCCTCCTCGCGGTCGCCGCCGTGGAGAAGCATGACCGCCTGCCCGATCCTGGTCATGACGGCGTCCTCCGACGCCTCCTGCCGCTCCCTCACTACCGCCGCCTCCGTATGCCGTCCACAGGCCGTCCAGAAAATCCGACGAACAGAACGCTATCCGGCATGACGGACAATGGCCTTCAGGCTCGGGCGGACAACCCGAGCCTGTCGGCCGGTCCGGCGGATCAGCCGCGGTCGGCGAGGTCCGGAATGCGCCAGTCGATGGGAGCGTGCCCCTGCGCGGCGACCGCCTCATTGATCTGGGTGAAGGGCCGCGAGCCGAAGAACTTCTTCGCGGAGAGCGGCGAGGGGTGCGCGCCCTTCACCACCACATGCCGCTCCGTGTCGATCAGCGGCAGCTTCTTCTGCGCGTAGGCGCCCCACAGGACGAAGACCGCCGGATCGGGCCGCTCGGCCACGGCGCGGATCACCGCGTCCGTCACCTTCTCCCAGCCCTTGCCCTTGTGGGAGTTGGCCTCACCCGCGCGGACCGTCAGCACCGCGTTGAGCAGCAGCACCCCCTGCTCGGCCCATGGCATCAGATAGCCGTTGTCCGGTACCGGGTGGCCCAGCTCCTCCTTCATCTCCTTGTAGATGTTCCGCAGGGAGGGAGGGGTCCTGACACCGGGCCGCACGGAGAAGCACAGGCCGTGCCCCTGACCCTCGCCGTGGTAGGGATCCTGGCCCAGGATCAGGACCTTCACCTTGTCGTACGGAGTGGCGTCGAGCGCGGCGAAGACCTCCTCGCGCGGCGGATAGACCGGCCCCTTGGCCCGCTCCTCCTCGACGAACTCGGTCAGCTCCTTGAAATAGGGCTTCTGCAGCTCATCGCCGAGGACGCCGCGCCAGGACTCGGGCAGCATGTCGGTGTCGGTCACGTCAACAACCTCCGGTAAGCGATCACTTGTGCGTGACTGAACCTACCGGGGACCACTGACAACGGTCTCTCGTAGCCGGTGACAGCGGCATCGGCGGCTACCAGCCGGCCTTCCGGCTCAGCTCCCACATCTGCATGACGGTCTGCGGATCGAGCGCCCGCTCGCCGCCGCCGATGTCGTCGGTCGACGCCACGTACAGCCTGCCCTGCCACAGCGGAAGGAGCCGTACGTCATCGACGAGGATCTCCTGGGCGCGTTCGAACTGCTCGTTCACCGCGGCGCGGTCGCTCACCCGCCGGGACTGGGGCAGCAGCTTCCGGGTGATCTCCGGACTCTCGTACGGGGTACTCAGCGCGTTGTCCGTGCCGACGAAGGGCGCGATGAAGTTGTCCGGGTCCGGGAAGTCGGGGAACCAGCCGCGGCCGAATACGGGGAACTCCCCCTTCTGGTAGCCCGCCTGGAACTGCTTCCACGGCTTGCTCCGGAGGGTGATCCTGAACAGTCCCGACGCTTCGAGCTGGCGCTTCAGCTCGGTGAACTCCGCGGCCGTCCCGGACCCGTAGCGGTCCGTGGTGTACCAGAGCGTGAGGGGCACGGGCTCCGTGATGCCCGCGCCGTTGAGGATCGCCCTCGCCTCGTGCACATCGGGCTCGCCGTACTGGTCGAAGAAGCCGGTGGTGTGCGCGAAGATGCCCCGGGGGACCATCGAGTACAGCGGCTCGGCCGTGCCCCGGTAGACCTTGGCCACGAGCGCGTCGCGGTCCACGAGCTGGGCCACCGCCCTGCGTACCGTGAGCTTCCCGGCCGCCGGATCGGCGGGGTTGAACACCAGATAGCGGATATCGGCGCCGACCGCCTGGACCAGTTGGAGATCCTTGTTCCGCGCCCCCTTGCGTTCGAGTTCGACGACCTGCTCCGAGGTGAGACCCCGGTAGATGACGTCGATGTCCTTCTTCTGCAGGGCGCGGAAGACCGTGCCGGAGTCCTTGAAGTACCGGATGGTGACGGCGTTGTTCCGGTGCTTCGCGAATCCGCGGTAGTCCTTGTTCCGGGTCAGCTCCGCCCTGTCCCCGCTGGTGTACGAGGCGAGTACGTACGGCCCCGAGCCGGTGATCCCGCCGTCCCGGCGCAGCCTGTCCGGCGGATACTCGGCCGGGGCGACCAGGGACATGGCGGGTGTGGCGAGGATGAAGGGGAAGGTCGCGTCCGGCTTCCGCAGCCGGAAGACGACGGTGTCGTCCCCGCTCGTCTCCACCGTGTGGAGCGATGCCAGCAGACCGGCGGGGCCGCCCGGCACATTGATCTCGCGGATCCGGTCGAAGGAGTGCTTGACGGCCGCCGCGTCGAGCGGATGGCCGTTGGAGAACTGCAGACCGTCACGCAGCTCGCACCGGAACACCCGGTTGGCGGTGTCCGTGAACCGGCATTCCCGCGCGGCATCGGGTCGCGGGGACGAGCTGCCGGCCGGGAAGCTCACCAGGGTCTGGAAGACATTGCGGAACATCTCCCAGGAGTTGTCCCAGGACGCCGCCGGATCGAGGGTGCTCGGCTCACTCGTCGTGCCGACGGTTATCGTTCGTTCGGCTTCCGCGTCATTGTCCGAGAACAGACCGCATCCCGCGAGCAGGGACATGGCCACCAGAGTGATGGCGGCCCGCCGAGCTGTCCGGTTGAACACGTTCACGTTGAACACGTTCACGCTCCTTGTTCAGCCATGGATCGGCAGACCCTATCGCGGCGCCCACCGGATCAATACGCTGATCCGGTGGGGCTTTTGGGGAGGTTGGGGCCGGGAATCGTCACCCCACCCCGGCGTTGAGGAAGATGCCCCCGTCGACGACCAGCGTCTGGCCGGTGATCCAGTCGGACTGGTCCGAGGTGAGAAACGCGGCGGCGCCGCCGATGTCCTCGGGCACCCCGAGCCGTCCCATCGGGTAGGATGCCGCGGCCTCCGCCTCCCTGCCCTCGTACAGCGCCTGCGCGAACTTGGTCTTGACCACGGCGGGCGCGATGGCGTTGACCCGTACCGCCGGCGCGAACTCGTGCGCCAGCTGAAGGGTCAGATTGACCATCGCCGCCTTGCTCATGCCGTACGCGCCGATGAAGGGGGACGCCGAGACCCCGGCGATCGACGCGATGTTCACGATCGCGCCGCCGTTCTCCTTCTGCCAGGCCCGCCAGGTCTGCTGGGCGAAGCCGAGCGCCGAGATGACATTGGTCTCGTACACCTTGCGGGCCACATTCAGGTCCAGCTCGGCCATCGGGCCGAAGACGGGGTTCGTCCCCGCGTTGTTGACCAGGAAGTCGACCCTGCCGAACACCTCCATGACACGTTCGACGGCCGCCGCCTGGTGCCGCTCGTCGTGCGCCTTGCCGGGCACAGCGATCACCCGGTCGGAACCGAGCCTCTCCACGGCCTCCTTGAGCGCGTCCTCGCCCCGGCCGGTGATGCACACCCGGTCGCCGCGGGCGACGAACGCCTCGGCCACTCCGTATCCGATGCCCCGGCTCGCGCCCGTGATCAGGGCGACCTTCCCGCTGTCCGGCATCTGCCGCTCGGACTCCGGCTGCCGCGTCCGCTCCGTCATGTCCGTTGCCCCCGGCCTCAGTTGAGCGGTCCGCCGGCGACGTACATGACCTGGCCGGAGACAAAGCCGGCCTCCTCGCCCGCGAAGAAGGCGATGGCGTTCGCGATGTCCTCCGGCCTGCCGACGCGCTGCACCGGGATCTGGCTCGCCGCCGCGGCCTGGAACTCCTCGAAGTCCATGCCGATCCGGGCGGCGGTCTGCGCGGTCATCTCGGTGACGACGAAGCCGGGCGCCACCGCGTTGGCGGTGATGCCGAACTTGCCGAGTTCCTTGGCGAGGGTCTTGGTGAAGCCCTGGAGACCGGCCTTGACCGCCGCGTAGTTGGCCTGGCCGCGGTTGCCCAGCGCGGAGCTGGAGGAGAGGCTGACGATACGGCCGAACCCGGCGTCCACCATGTACTTCTGGCAGGCCTTGGCCATCAGGAACGCGCCCTTGAGATGCACGTTCACCACCGTGTCCCAGTCGGACTCGGTCATCTTGAAGAGCAGATTGTCCCGCAGCACACCCGCGTTGTTGACCAGGATCGTCGGCGCCCCCAGCTCGGCGGCGACCCGCGCGACAGCGGTCTCCACCCGCGCGCTGTCGGAGACATCACAGCCGACGGCGAGTGCCGTGCCGCCGGCCGAGGTGATCTTCCCGACGGTGTCCGCGCACGCCGCCTCGTCGAGGTCGAGTACGGCGACGGCGCGGCCCTCCGCCGCCAGCCGTACGGCGGTGGCGGCGCCAATGCCACGCGCCGCCCCGGTCACGACGGCTACGCGCTGCTCGGTGGTGGACATCCCTGTTCTCCTCGCCCTAGGCTCCTGCGACTCCTGATCACCAAGACCACTGAGCAACCGCTTAGTAGGTCCAGCAGAGAGACGCTAGAAGCCACGGCACGCGGTGTCAACGGCCGACGGCGCCGATGGCGGGATCCGGAGCCGGCGTCACACCACCGGCATCACCCGGCCCGCGTCGCCCTATCCACGTCGCCTCGCCACGCCACATCGACATCGCGAGCCGTTCGTCAGCGCACCAGCAGATCGAGCAGCCGCTCGGTCTCCGCCCCCGGGTCGGCCGTCAGTCCGGTGTGTACGGGACCGGGCTGTACGACGGTCGAGCGCGGCGCGATGAGCCACCGGAACCGCCGCCCCGCGTCGTCCTCCGCGGCCTGCCCGGCCGCGTCGCCGCCACGGCAGACGCTCTCGACCGCGCGCAGCGCCGCCCGTACCCCCATGACATCCGCGTCCGGGTCGAGGATCCTCAGCTTGGCCTCGTCCAGATGCGTCCTGGCCGAAACGTACGACCGGGCACGGCAGTAGACCAGTACCCCGGCGTTGAAACACTCGCCGCGCTCGACCCGCGGCACGACCCGCAGCAGCGCGTACTCGTAGACGTCCTTGGTGGTCACCGGCCGCCGTCCTCGGTGCTCTGTCCGTCAGCCGTCCGCCGCGTGGTCCGCGCTCCGGGCGTCAGCCGGTCGGCCAGCCAACCGGGCGCCCGCGAGGGGCCGTTCGTGGCGGGCGCGTCGAGGGTGATGCGCTCATGGATCGTGCCGGCCCGCGCGAGCAGCGGCTCCACATACGCGAGCCGCAGCGCGTCGGTGGAGTCGAAGCCGGGCTCGTCGACCAGCCACTCGTCCGGTACGTCGGCGGCGATCTCCCTCAGCAACTCCTCGGTGACCAGCGGCGCCAGCTCGGCCGCGGCCGACGCGATGTCGGGACCGAAGGAGGCGAGTACATGGTCGGAGGCGTTGTACGGCTTCGCCGCGGAAGCCCGCGCACCGGGCCAGTTGTGGTGCCAGATCATCGTCGCGCCGTGGTCGATGAGCCACACGTCGCCGTGCCAGACGAGCATGTTGGGGTTGCGCCAGGACCGGTCGACATTGTTGACGACCGCGTCGAACCAGACGATCCGCCCGGCCTCCTCCGGTCCCACCTGGTAAGCCAGCGGGTCGAAGCCGATCGATCCCGGCAGATAGTCCATGCCGAGGTTCAGCCCACCGCTCGCCTTCAGCAACTCCTGTACCTCCTGGTCGGGCTCGGAGAGTCCGATCACGGGATCGAGTTGTATCCGGACCAGTTCGGGGATTCTCAGCCCCAGCCTGCGGGCCAGCTGTCCGCAGATCACCTCGGCGACCAGGGTCTTGCGGCCCTGTCCCGCGCCGGTGAATTTCATGACGTACGTACCGAGATCGTCGGCCTCGACGATCCCCGGTAGCGAGCCGCCCTCACGCAAGGGCGTGACATAGCGGGTCGCGATGACCTCACTCAGCATTTTCCCAGGCCACCCATCTCATCAACCTTGGAACCCACGGATACCATCCGGGACGGGTAGCGGTGGGAATCCTCCCCCGACGACCCTGGGGAGAAGCTGGGGAGTTTCGGCTGGCATGCCGTTTCCCCTACTTCCGCATCAGTCCGTCGATCGCGGTGCGCCCCTTGCTTCCGGCCTCCAGCATGAAGTAAGCATAGTAACCGAGGGTGACCGTGAGCGAGGAATGCCCCGGCCACCGTGCCAAGGTCACGACAGACTCCCCCGCCTCCAGCATGATCGAGGCACAGGTATGCCGCGGCACGTGGAAGCCATCCTTCGGAGCCGCCGCCCATTGCCAGGGTTTCGCTCCCTCAGCTCGGGGGGGGGGATGATGCCGGCTTCAGCCAGCGCAGGCTGGAAGGCAGGACAAGCTAAGTCAAGTAGTCAACTAGGGCCGCACGGGCCCCGGAGGACAGCCGCTCCGTATCCAGTTCGCTCAAGGTGAGCCGCAGGGTCTCTTCCCTCATGACCGGGATCGCCGCCACCAGAAGGTCCTCGCCGCCGAACAGTGGCTCCACGAACTGGAAATATCCCGCGCCGCTCACGGATTCGTTGGAGCTCCGCAGGACTGTCTCGACGAAATCGAAACTCCTCGCCACGAGATCGTCGTCACGTTCCTTCTCCAAGAGCGCCGGCCGCAACAGACCGCGGAAGACATCCGAAAGAAAGTCATAGAGGTCAAACCATTCCATTCCGCCTGACACGGCCTGGTCCGCAGGCACCCCGGCCGCGGTCTCAATGACGCGCCGAGACTCCGGAACCACTCGGAGCAGCAGACCTGGAATCTCTCGCCTGCCCAATTCCGGCATTTCTGTACCTCTCGATGAGAACGAAGTGACTGAGATTGTTGGATGCCCTCAAGAGGGCAGGGGCTCCCGCGCGGCTTGCACCACGCGAGAGCCCCACACTCAACCGCGAGATGGCAGATCCCCCTGGTCAGAGGGGTTCATCCTATGCCATCGGAACAGACTGCGGCTCCGTCAGCTCGTGGAATCCCCATGGATCAATTGCGTCCTTGAACCATTCCCAGCCTCCTTCTGCCACACCGTATTCGCGAACATAGCTGGGTACAGAGCCGACGGATGCCGCCGTTCCAGCAACACCGAACGTCCTGTAGAAGCCGCGCAGTCTGGTCGGACTTCCATGCGGCTTCGGCCGGGGATCGCGACCAATGGGCTTGAATTCCTGTCCGGTCATGTCGCTCAGCGACTGTGCGTCCACTACGGACTGCCGGTTCTTGGTCAACGTCTCCTTGAGATCAGGATCCGCATTGACCATCTTGGTGATCCCACCTCCGATGTCATTGGAGTTGAGCGCGTTCCAGAGATCACCCGCTTCTTTCCTGGCGACCTTGACGTCGTTCTCGGAGAGCAGGTCGTTCGGCGAGTACTTCTTGCCGGCCTCCATCGCGACCCTGGCCTTGCGGTCGAGTTCCAGGAGGTTGGTGATACCGGCGATCTTGTTGGACGCCTTCTCCACATGCCACTTCTTGGAGCCCGCCTTTGCCGGGGCGCCGGAGTTGAACTCGTGAATCAGAGCCGTCGCGGTCCGTCCATCACCCGTGCCACCCTTTTCCGCCGGGCGGAGGTACAGCTCTTCGATGGTCTTCTTGAGTTCCGCGCTGTCGACCTGCGGCATGGAAGCGCGCGGCTTCGTCATGCCGGGATTCGGATTCGCGGCGCAGACGAAGAAACAGGCCGTTCCGCCAGCTGCCGCGACTCCGCAGACGGGCTTGATCCCGTCGACGCACGGAGCATGCCCGTCCATCTCGATGAAACTGGTCGGGTTGCCGCCGCTGAAGGAGTACCGGTTCCCGGTGAGGGGGTCGGTGCCGAGACCCATGTCGGCGAGGGCGCCGTTGTACATGTCCCGCGTGGTGAAGCGGTTCAGGCCGGGGTTGTAGTCGCGGAAGCCCATGTCGTACGTGCCGGAAGAGGCGTCCCAGCGCTTCGAGCTGAAGCGGTAGGGGTTGTATGCCTCTTTGGCCGGGTTACCCGCGTCGGGCTTGTCGATACCGGTGAACTCGGACTCGTCGTCCTTCCCGTAAGCGGTGTAGCCGTACGTGGCCTTGGCGTCACCGTCCTTGCTGGTCAGGGTCTCCACATCGGTGTGGCCGTTGTAGCCGTAGAAGCCGTCCTCGCTCGTCCCGTCACTGTTGTGCTTGACCTGGGACAGACGCTCGCCCCACGGGCTGTACTGGTACGACTTGGTCAGCTTGCCCGCGACCTCCTCGCTCATCACCTCGTTGGAGAGCCCGAGGTAGGTGAAATCGGTCGTCTTGCCGTCCGCGGTCTTGGACGTGGTGCGGTCGAGCGGATCAAAGACGTACTTCGTGGACTTCAGCGCGCCCGTGTCGTCCATCTTCTGCGACTCGACGACATGGTCGAAGCCGTCGTACACACTGCGCTCGATGACCTGGCCGCCACCGGTGACGGATTCCTGCCGGCCGAACGGGTCGTAGTTGTACGTGAACTTCGTGCCCGACGTCACTGAGGAGAGCAGTCGGTTGCGGTCGTACGTGTACGCGCTGGTGGTGCCCTTGACCGTCTGGCTCACGACATTCGCATTGTCGTCGTGGACAAAGGTCTCGGTCCCCGCGCCGTTGCCGGTCTTCACCGACTTCACCAGTCGCCGGACCGGGTCGTAGGTGAAGTCCGTGGTCGAGGAGAGGTACGCCGAGTGGTTGTCGGCGTTCATCTTCTTCGCCACATCCTGCGCGGTGTTGCCATTCGCGTCATAGGCGTAGGCGTGCTCGTTGACCAGCGTGCCGTCCTGCTTCTTCTCGGTCAGCGTCTTGAGAGCACCGTCAAGGTAATAGGTGTGGTCGACGGTGTTGTTGTTCGGCTTGTTCTCCCTCAGCCGCAGCGCCCGGTCGTTGTACGTGTACGACGTGACCTTCGGCGACGTATCGGAGGCCGTCGTGCCGACCGAGACCGTCTTGACCAGCTCACGCAGGTCGTAGGTGTACTTGCTGAACTGGTCGGGGTGACTGACCGTTTCTGGGTTTCCGTTGGCGTCGTACGCGTACGTCGTCGCCTTCTTCTCCTGGCCCGCGAGGGCCTCCGTGACGCTCCGGACCCGGTTCAGCCCGGTGTAAGTCATCGTGTAGGCGTCGACCTTCGCTCCCGACGAGGTGTCGTCGATCGAGACGAGGTTGGCGTTCGCGTCATAGGCGTAGGCGAACGACCGCTTCTCCGTGTCGGTTTCACCGGAGGTATCGCGGACGAGCTTGATCCCGTCCGCGACAACGACGCCCGCGCTGTTCTGAGTCAGGGTGATCTTGTCGGCGTTGCCCTGCTTGAACGCGTAAGAACCGAGGCTGACCCAGGTCCCGGTAGCGGCGTTCTGGTCGACGGTCATGTCGGTCGGGACACCGCCATGGGTGACGGTGTACTTCGCGGCGGTCGCCGCGCCGGTAACCTTCGGGAACTTCGCGTACGCCGTGTACGTGCCGTCCTTCGGAACATTCAGCGTCCAGTTGAACGCGTCGGTGCCCGCGCCCGCCGCGTGCGTGCTGTGGTCGTAGCCCTGCTGTCCTGTGATGTCGCTCCGCGTCCACGTGCCCGTCGACGCGGTGCTCTGGCTGTCGGAGTTGTCGGCCAGAACCACCGCACTGCCGACCGGGACGCCGTCGTCGCTCTTGGACTTCAGCTTGCCGTCGGGGTAGTACGACCAAGCCATCGTCCGGTCGGCGGAGCCCCCTGCCGAGGCCAGCGTCCGTGTGGTCTGCTGACCGACCTGGTTGTAGTCATAACTGGTGGCGATGGACCACGGGTCCGTCGTCGACTTCATCCAGTTGTTGTCGTAGTAGTCGTATGTGGTGTCGTTGCGGACGCTCTGGCCCTCCGACGGCGGCAGTGACGTCTTGGAGACCCGGCCGATCTCGTCGTAGAACGTCTCCGTCCAGACCTTCTTGTTGTAGCGGGCGTCCGCAGGGTCGTACGGCTGGATCTGCCGCTTCGGGCGGTTGAGCTGGTCGTATGTGATCTCGCTGGTGAAGTCCTCGGTGTTGGCCGTCTCCACGCCTCGGGGCGAGATCACCTTCGTCCTGTTGCCGGCCTGGTCGTACTCGAACCTGGTGGTCCGGTAGGTGATGGGCGAGGTGCCGGAGTAGGGAACCTTGATCTCGGTCTGGTCGGCTCGCTCGTTGTAGCTGATCAGAGTCTCGTTGTTCTCGGCGTCCTTGGTGGCGACGACGAGCGAGTCCTTGTCATAGGTGCGCGAACTCGACTTCCCTGCCGCGTCCGTGGTGGACGTGACCCGGTGATTCAGGTCGTACGCCGATTTGCTGGAGAAGTCATCCGGGTCGGCGGTCGCGTTCTTCTTCGGGTCCACCACCTGGGTGACATTGCCGACACTGTCGTAGGTGTACGAGATCTTGTCGCCCATCCAGTTCACGACGGAGGTCAGCTGATAGATCTCGTCGTAGTTGCTGGTGGTCGTGTAGTCGTTGGCGTCCGCGCTGGTGAGGGTGCCCTTGGGCTCGACTGTCTTGAGCAGGTTGCCGACCTTGTCGTAGGCGTAGGTCGACTTCCGCTCGTCGGACGTGGTTGTGTCCTTCGGAGCGGTGGCCTCCTTGATCTGATCGGTCGCGTCGTACAGCGCTGTGGACACCGCACCGTTCGGTGCCGTCGAGTTGGTGACGTTGTCGTTGGCGTCGTACACCGGCGCGGGCGTCGTGATCAGCACACCCGCGTCCTGGTCCTTGGGTACGGTCTTGACCAGTAGACGTCCGTACACGTCGTACGTCTGCGTGGCTTTGTTGCCCAGCGCGTCGGACACCTCGGTCACCTGACCGCGATCGTCGTAGACATACGTCGACGACTTGCCCAGCGCGTCGGTGATGGTCCTCGGGTATCCGGCCGGGCCGAAGTCACTGTTGGTCGTCGGGTTACCGTTGGCGTCGGTCGCCTTGGTCAGCTGGCCGAAGGTGTCGTACTCGTAGGTGGTGGTGTAGTCGCCTGTCGTAGTGGTCGCGACGCCCTTCGGGTCGGTGACCGTCTTCAGATTGCCGAAGCCGTCATAGCCGAATTGCCAGGTGCGGCCCGAGGGCGACGTCTTCTTCCAGAGGTCGGCGGCGTAGCCGTCCGATCTCGTCTGGTACTCCAGTCTGACCGAGTCGGCCGGATAGGTGCCGGGGGCGCAGTCGCTCGCCGGGGGCACTCCCGCCTTGTTCTTCTCGGCGTCCCGTTGCCAGAGCAGATTCCCGGTCTTCTGGTCGTAGCAGTACGCGGTCTTGGCGCCGTTGTCCTCTTCCAGGTACGTGACGTTGTTGTCCGTGTCCCAGGACTGCTTCACAGTCTGCGACTTGGCATTGGTCGTCTGCACCGGGCGGCCGAAGTCGTCGGTCACATGGGTCGTTGTGTGGTTCTCCGCGTCAGTGACACGAGTGTCGACGAACTTCGAGTTGACGGGGTTGACCGCGTAGCTGAAGTTCGTGGTCCCGTTCAGGCGGTCGGTGATCGTCTTGCTCCACCAGTGGTACTTCGGGTCGTCGCCGGCCTGGGGCGCGTAGTACGCCAGGTTGGTGGGGTTACCGCGCGGGTCGGTGACCTTGACCAGCTTGACGTTCTTGTTGCCCTGCGTGGCGTCGTAGGTGAACTTGAAATCCTTGGGTTGGCTGGAGCCGGACCCGTCAGTGATCTGCCCGAGCAGGCCCTTGTCCGTGTAGTAGAAGGAGACCTTCCGTCCCGAAATATCCGTCCCCGAGATGTCCGTCATGGACTTTACGTGGTCGTAGATCTTCGAGTTGTTCAGATTGGTGCCGGAGACCTTCGCGCCCGAGTCGTTGATGTACTCGTAGGCCGCGTCACCCTTGCCGTAGTACTCGACCGTCAGTGACTGCCGGCCCGCCGGGTCGGTGATGTATTTGAGGAACTTGGTCGGCTTGTTGTTGGACTTGCGCTCCTCGTACGTGAACGTCTGCGTGTTGCCGTTTTTGTCCACGATCGACGTCAGGTAGCCGTCGCAGCCGAACAGGAAACGCGTGCCGTCGGACCGGGTGAGCGTCCAGGCGTCCGGGATCGGATCCTTGGCCGGAGTGCAGTCCAGGTTCAACTTCGGCGTGAGCCGGTAGTTGACGCCGGCCGGGGCCTTCCAGGTGCCGTCGGGCTGCTTGCGGAAGACGTGCGTGGTGCCGTCCCCGTCCGGGAGGCGGATCTCCGTCGGGCTGGGGTTCGGGTGGAAGTCGAGCGGGGCGCCGAGGCGGAGGGGTCCGGCGGCCTGCATCGACCAGCCGTGGCCCGCGACCGTGTCGGAGGTGTCCTGCGAGTTGTACGCCAGACGTGCGAAGGTGTTGAGCCCGCGGCCGGGGTTGTTGAAGGCGTTGTAGGACCAGACCGCATTGCCCGCCGCGGTGTTGTTCATCACCGTCGAGCCGGCGCCGGTGTTCTTGCCGGCGTACGAGTAGAACTTCTCCAGGCCCAGGCTGTTGGAGGTCGGGTCCTCGACCGCCACGTTCTGCTTCAGCGACGGGATGCCGCCCGTCCCGGCCGACAGCCAGGTCCCGTCCGAGATCTTGCGGACGTCCCAGCCGAGCACGTACTCGGTCCGCTTGCTGCCCGAGTCCGAGTTGATCGGCGTCTTGACCTGGGCCTGGATGGTGGCGGACTTGCCCGGCAGGAGCGCCGGGATCGCTGTCCTGAGCTGGTTGCCGCCGTTGGTGGAGTCCGTGCCGTCGGGCAGCTTCCAGGTGTAGGAGAGTTCCCGCTCTCCGGCGGCCCAGGCGGCACTGGTGGTGTTGGTGACCGTGAAGTCCACCGTGTAGGTGGAGTTCGGCGTCATACGAGCAGGGGTCTGCGGCGCGTAGTACGTGTCCTCCGTGGTGGAGTCGACGTAGATGACCTGCATGTACGGGCGCAACTGCGCGTCGGGGGCCTCGGCGTTGAGGAACAGCGTGCGCTCCTGCGGGCCGGTGGTCGTCTCGTCCTTGAGCCTGACCACCACGCCCTTGTTGCCGGTCGGGGTCTTCACCCACGACTGCATCAGGCCGGTCGCGTCCCACCAGTGCCGGCCCACGTCGGCGACCTGCGCGACGGTGTCGGAGACGGCCGCGGACATGTCGCCGCCCGGTGTCGTCCATGCCGTGGTCGCGTTCTGGTTGTTCCAGGTGGCGGTGGCCTCGTCGAAGTCCTTGTTCAGGCCGCGGAGTTCGTAGATCGCACCGTCGGTGCCTGTGGTGGTCTCCGCACCCCACATGTACATCTTGTTCTCAAGCACCGTGGCGGTGGCCGGTATGCCGGTCGTGGGGAACTTCAGGACCGCGCGGGTCTTGCCGTACGTGGTGGAGTTGTTGCCGACACTCAGCCACTTCTGGCCCACGCCGAAGGACTGGATGGTGTCCTGGTTGGTGGTCGGTTGCTGTGAGGACAGCGTGGTGTCGGTGACACCTCCCTGACTGCCCTGGATGATCTTCATCGTGCGGCCGGCCTTCGGGATGCCGACCACCCTGGTCGGCGAGCCGAGGAGCTGGCCGTCCTTGGTCTTGACCGCCAGCTGGTAGAAGTACGACTTGCCGATCTCCGCCGAGCTGGAGTCCGGGGTCGGCACGGCGGTGGTGTCCGTGTATGTCGTCGCCGTCGAGCCGATCGGCGCGATGAGGGTCGCGGCGGACGGCGTGAAGACCTGCTGCGTGGAGCGGTGCAGCTGGTACTCGGCGATGTCGAGGGAGGCGTCACCGGTGGTGTTGGAGTACTTCGCCCAGGACAGCTCCGGTCCCGTGGAGTGCACCACGGTAGGCGAGTTCAGCGTGGTGCCGACCTTGCCGTACGTCACGGTGAGCCGTGGGATCGTCGAGGTCTCGCCGCCGTACGTGCTGCCGTCGCCCGCCTCGTAGCGCGGACCGCCGGTCGGCGCGGTCGCCGACTCGTCCGTCCCCTTGAGAATGAAGCCGTGGTTGGCGGCGGTGCCCGAGACCCACTTCTGGACGGTGTCGGTGACCGGGAAGTTGTGCCACTGGTTGTACTCGCCGGTGTTCTTGACGATCGAGGCCGGGTTCACCAGACGGATCGAGTCGGCGAGCGTCCGCGTCGTGGACGAACCGGTGTCCCCGAGCACGATCTTGCCCGTGTTGCCCTTGGCGAAGTCGTACTGCGTGGCGTCCAGGGTCTTCCACGTACCCGCGGTGCCGGTCTGGTTGACCGTGTAGTTCTTCGTGCCACCGTTGTAGGTCACGGTGTACGGGGCAGCGGTCGCCGCGTCGGACGCGGCCGGGTAGTGCACATCCACCCGATAGCTCGCGGCCTCGGCCACCTTCGGCTGCCAGGTGTACGTCTCACCGGTGGCGGCGTTCTTGTTGTACGCGAAGTCGTCGTTGGTCGCCGCGCCACCGGTCGTGGTGCCCCTGGGCCACTCCCCGACCGCGGCCGTGCCCGCGTCGCCGTCGTCGAGCTGCACCGTGGTGCCCGACAACTCGCCCACCAGCGCACTGGTGTTGGTCCACGTCGCCGTCGACTCGTCCCACGCGCCGGTCGCCCGGTAGGCGCCGATGGTGACATCGTTGGCATTGGTGGTGTGCGACTGGTCGAAGTACACGCCCAGGCGCGCGGCGTCGACCGTCACGCCCGAAGGGATCTCCGTCAGCGGGAACTTGACCAGCGAGCGCGAGGTGCCCGTGTCGGTCTTGCCGGCCGACAGCTTCCAGGTGTTGTTGAAGTTCACCCCCGCCTGGTCCGACAGGACCATGGTGTCCTGCGAGGCCGCCGCGTCGGGCGCGATGGTGATCGTCGGGTCGATCACCACCGGGTACTGCCGCTCCTTCGCCGCCAGCCACTTGGCATCCGGGGTGACCGTGAGCTTCCAGCCCTTGCCGTCCCGGCCGAGCTTCTGAGTGACGGCGGTGGAGTACGTACCACCGGTGGGCGACAGCGCGTCCTTCTTGGCATCCGTCATGTACGGCGCCGGAATCACCAGAACCGGAGTGTTCGGCAACTCACCGAACAGCGCGACCGAACCGTCCTCGCGGGCCTTCGGTGTCAGTCCGTCGGTATCCAGGGTGAAGGTGTACGACACAGGTCCGGTCGGGGCCGCGTCAAGGACGATGTTCTCCTTGACCTGCCCGCGGCCCACGACGTACTCAAGATCGGCACCGGGGATCGCGTCCTCGTACGTGACCGTGTCACCCTTGACTGTCGGGTGGAGTTCCTTGGCGCCCTCAAGCCCCAGGCTGACCGAACGGCCGTCCGGCGCCTCGAAACGCAGCAGTCTCTTCGGATCCGAACCGAACCAAGTCCGACCCGAGTTGGCGGTGTTGGCGAAGTCGAAACCCTTGGTCTTGGTGGCGCGGACCGTGGTGTCGATCTGCTTCCAGGACTTCCCGGCCTTGTACGAAAGCGGCACGGCCGACAGCTCGGCCTCCACCCGCCCGTCCGACATCTCCCAGAACCGGGCCTGCGCGGTGCGCCGGTCGGTCAGCTCCCCGACCCGCTCGGCCTTCGGGAGCTTCTTTCCCTTCGGCAGCTTCTCCCGGCTCGGTATCTCCAACGCGCCGCCCACCGGCGGCTTGTCGTCGCTCTCGCCCTCGTCGTCGTCCGAGAACCAGCCCGCGACGGTGTCCACGACGCCCTTGTCATCGTCCTTGGACGACGAAGCGGGGGCCGCATAAGCGACCTGCGGCAGCAGCGTACTCGCCACCGCCGAAACAACCAGACAGGAGATATATCTCCCGTACCGAACTTTCACGCCAATGCCTTTCGATTTCAGAGCGCGTTGTCGCGCACAAGAAAGCAGGCACGCCGAACAGCCGGCCGCGAGGCGGGGCTGTACCGGTCGAACCTGCACCACAATCGGAAGGAGGCGATGCAAAACCACGACAAAACCGCCGGTCACAGGCGCGTCGAGACGCACCTCCCCCTGCCCAACCAAGGGCCGACCGTGACGGCGTGATTCTTAGTCAGTTGCGGCGACGCCCGTCAACCGGAAAGGCATTCCGGACATCCGGCTGCGATTTCACGCACTAATTCGCCCGCAATGTCCGGTCGTTCGACCGAATGAATTCTGATGGTGTATAACCGCCGGGTTCTCACCGGACATTCGCGCCGCGAATGCGAACCGAACGAAAGGCGGGCTCATGTCAACGACACAAACCTCGGAAACGACCGAAGGCCCCGAGGCCACCGAGACTCGGACAGCTTCCAGAGAGACGGATCGCGGAGTCCTCGTGATCGTGGCCGTCCTGCTGCTCGTCTGCGCCGGGCTCATCGGCTACGGCATCCTCAACACCGAGGATGAGCCGAAGCCCCGCGCCGTCCCCACCGCCGAGGTGACGTACGAAGTGCAGGGCCAGGGCACAGTCGAGATCTCCTATCTGGCCCGCGGCGAATCGGGCAACGCGACAACCGAATCCGGAGTCCAACTGCCCTGGAAGAAGACCGTCCAGGTGCCACTTGGCGAGGACCCGGCCGTCAACATCATCCTCGACGCCCAGGGCGGCGAGGCCGGCTGTACCCTCGCCATCCGAGGCCAACACGTCCAACGCGCCACCGCCTACGGCAAGTACGGCCGCGCCACCTGCACCGGCGCCCTGCCCGCCGCCCTGCCCGCCGCCCCGGACCAAGGCGAGAGCCGCTGACTTCGCGCACTGCGACAGCCATCGCAAGGGGACGATCCGTACGCGCAGCTCGGCGGCACTCCGCAAGCCCGCACCCGGTCGGCCACGGCGGCACCCGGTCCGGCTGATGGCCGATCGAGCACCGAGATGAGAACGCCCGAGGTAGGCCCGACCATCTGGGTATCCAGACGTTGAACGGATACGGCTCCCACGACTGACTCATCGAGGACCAGTCGACAGGTGTGCCAGGTGCTTCCTGCGGCTCCGCCGGTCCCCGCCGCGTTCATCGGGCCAGGGCGTGCTGCGAAAGTCCCGCCTGGCCCGCGACGCCTGGCACGCACGCTCGCTGCGTTGTCTCGCCCACCTACGTTGAACCACCCCGAGTAACCCACCGCAGGCATTTCGAAAGCCTGCCCTACAGGTCACACGGCTGGGGAGTATGGACGCCGCTGGGGAGCGTTTGGGGAGAATCAACTACGTAAGTCGGCACGAGCCTGAAAGACACAGAAAGAAGCGTCCTTGCAGATCAGAGGCCCGATTGCCGGTATTACCGCAGGTCAGGCCCGCTCTCTGGACAACTTCATGACGTACGTACCGAGATCGTCGGCCTCGACGATCCCCGGCAGCGAACCACCCTCACCCAAGGGCGTGACATAGCGGGTCGCGGTGACTTCGGTGAGCATTGCGCCAGGCTACTTCGGGGGCATGGCGCGCCGCTCGGTCATTCTCGCCCGTCAGAAGCCCGTCAGCAGCGCCCATCAGCGCCCGTCAGCTGCCGTCAGAGGCCCATCAGAGCCTGTCGGAGCCCGCCGGGGGTCGCTTCGGCGGGCCCTGTGCATCCCGGCGGTGGCCCCGACCGCCGACCCACCTTGACCTTCGACCCGAGTCGAGGGTTTACCGTCGCGGATATGAGCGCGATGCGGATCTCCCAGCTCGCCGCACGCTGCGGCGTCCCGGCCACCACCCTGCGCTATTACGAGAGCGCCGGTCTCCTGCCCGCCGACCGGACCCCGGCCGGTTACCGCGTCTACGGCGAGGACGCCGTGGAGCGACTCGCGTTCATCGGCGCCGCCAAACACCTCGGCCTGCCCCTGGACGAGATCCGTGAGCTGCTCGCCCTGTGGGAAGGCGGCGCCTGCCGCGAGGTGAAGGCCGAACTGAGGCCCCGTATCGCCGCACGCCTGGAGGAGGCCGAACGACGCGTCGCGGAACTGACCGCGTTCACCACATCCCTGAACTCCGCGCTCGACCACCTGGACGCACTGCCCGACCGGGCCGAGCCCTGCGATCCGCGGTGCGGCTTCCTCGCCCGGCCGCGACGGTCCACCTCCACCCCGGTCGATGTGACACTCTCCCCCATCCCCACAACGCCTCCCCACCAGAGAGATCCCTGACGTGCTTGTCGCCCGCTCCATCGCCCTGTTCGCCGTCGCCGCGCTGTTCGAGATCGGAGGCGCCTGGCTGGTCTGGCAGGGGATCCGCGAACACAAGGGCTGGATCTGGATCGGCGCCGGCGTGATCGCCCTGGGGCTGTACGGCGTGGTGGCCACATTCCAGAGCGACGACAACTTCGGACGCATCCTGGCCGCGTACGGCGGCATCTTCGTCGCCGGATCCATCGCCTGGGGCGTGGTCGCCGACGGCTACCGCCCCGACCGCTTCGACATCATCGGCGCCCTGGTCTGCCTCGTCGGGATGGCTGTGATCATGTACGCCCCCCGAGGCCACTGACCCCACACACACGGAGCCATGGCGCGGCGGCCGACAGCCGACAGCGCCGCCCTCGTGGTCGCGGCCGTTCCACGCCCGGGTGTACAACTTCATGACGTACCTACCGAGGCCGTCGGCCTCGACGATGCCCGAAGGTGAAGCGAGCCGCCCCCACGCGAGGGCGTGGCACAGCGGGTCACTCTGTCAGCGCCCGCCCGGCGTCGCTTCGACATGCCCTGCGAAAGAGACCTGGAGACCCATGGAGACCACCGGCTTTCCGCTGCAGTTCGCCCGTACCCGCCGCTTCTCGCTGGGTGTCCCCCGGCAGTTCACCGTGTCACCGGACGGCGAGCGCGTGCTGTTCGTACGGTCCCTGTCCGGGGTCGATCCGCGCAGCCCGCTGTGGCTGTACGAGCGCGGCGAGGAGCGGATTCTGGCCGACCCCTCGGCCCCCGCCGACCCCGCCGCGCCCTCGGGCCCCGCCGCCCCCGCCGCCCCCGCCGACGACGAGCACGTCTCCGACGCGGAACGGATACGACGCGAACGGGCCCGCGAGACCTCCGTAGGGGTGGTGGGATACGCCACCGACCGCGAGGCGCGCGTCGTGGCGTACGCGCTGGGCGGTGCCCTCTGGGTCGTACGGACGGACGGCGGCGCCCCCCGGTGTATCCGCACCGAGGGCCCGGTCGTCGATCCGCGCCCCTCGCCCGACGGCACCCGCGTCGCCTATGTCAGCGGCGGCGCGCTGCGCGTCGTAGGGACCGACGGCACGGGCGACCGGCCGCTCGCCGAGCCCGAAGGCCCCGATGTGGCCTATGGATTGGCCGATCACACCGCCGCCGAGTCCATCGGCAGGACGCGCGGCTACTGGTGGTCGCCTGACGGGGACGCCCTGCTGGTGGCCCGGGTCGACACCTCGATGGTGCGGCGCCGGTACATCGGCGATCCGTCCGATCCGGCGCGGGCGCCGCGCTCGGTGCCGTATCCGGCGGCGGGCACCGCCAACTCGCGGACCTCGCTGAGTGTGGTCACACTCGACGGCCGGCACACCCTCGTACGGCTGCCTGAGCGCGCCCCCGAGGACGAGGCTCCGGCGGGTGTCTGGCGGGACCCTGCCTTCGAGTATGTCGTCAGCGCCGGTTGGGAGAGCGGCGGCCCGGTGGTCGGCCTCCAGACCCGGGACCAGCGCACGCTCTGGGTCCTGCGCGTCGACCCGGCCAGTGGCGAGGTCGAGCGGCTGTTCCGGCAGACCGACGAGCACTGGGTGGAGTGGCTGCCGGGCG
Source organism: Streptomyces sp. NPDC051662 (assembly GCF_040681655.1). Lineage (NCBI taxonomy): Bacteria > Bacillati > Actinomycetota > Actinomycetes > Kitasatosporales > Streptomycetaceae > Streptomyces > Streptomyces sp. NPDC051662. The sequence continues at coordinate 35,891 of NZ_JBFAZD010000013.1, read as the reverse complement.
CCCCGCTGCACACCGCGTCGGGGACGGCGGTCCTGCCGTGCCCGCGCGGCGACGCCCGCTCCCTGCGGATCGGTGACGCGCTCGCGCCGGAAGGGCTCCAGGTCGACGCCGTGCTCGGCGCGGTGGGCGAGCGGGTCCTGTTCACCGCGAGCGAGGAGCCGACGGAGACCCATGTGTGGTCGTACGCCCCGGACACCGGGTTCGTGAGGCTGACGGACGAGCCGGGGGTGCACACCGCGTCGGCGGGCGGCGACACCGTCGTACTCGACAGCAGGACCCCGGACGGACACACGGTCACGGTGGTACGCGGCGGAGCCCCGTCGGGCCGGATCGCGGTCCTCGCCGAACAGCCGCTGGTCACCCCCAGGCCGGTCCATCTCGCCCTCGGGAAGCGGGAGTTGCGCAGCCGTCTGCATCTGCCGTCGTGGTACACACCGGACGCGGGGAAGCTGCCGGTACTGCTCAGCCCGTACGCGGGCCCGGGCATGCGGGTCGTGACGAAGGGCGGCGGCTGGTACACCGCCGTGTGCCAGTGGTTCGCGGAGCACGGGTTCGCCGTACTGGCCACGGACGGGCGCGGCACCCCGGGACGCGGCGTGGAGTGGCAGCGGGCCATCCTCGGGGACCGGCTGACGCCCGTACTGACGGACCAGGTCGACGCCTTGCACGCGGCGGCCGACCGGTACGACGCGCTGGACCTGGGGCGGGTAGGGATCCGGGGCTGGTCGTTCAGCGGCTATCTGGCGGCGGCGGCCGTGCTGCACCGTCCCGATGTGTTCCACGCGGCGGTCGCGGGAGCCGCGGTATCCGACCGGCGGCTGTACGACACGTACTGGGAGGAGCGCCACCTCGGTCATCCGGACATCCAGCCGGAGAACTACGACCGTTGTTCGCTGATCCCGTACGCGGACCGGCTGACCCGGCCGCTGATGCTCGTCCACGGGCTCGCCGACGACAATGTGTTCCCCGCCCATACGCTGCGGCTCTCCGCCGCGCTGCTCGCCGCGGGCCGGCCGCACACCGTACTGCCGCTGCCGGGGGCGGGCCATCTCGTCACCCGTGTGGGGCAGGCGGACGCACTTTTGCGCCACGAACTCGGCTTCCTCACAAAGTCCCTCGGTAGCTGAACATCGCGACGGGTATAGCCGTACCTATGGCTGAACGGCCGACCGGCCGGCGCAGCAGGGCCCATCAGGGAACGGAGCTCGGAATGACGGGAACGCAGGGGACCGCACGGGTCGTCGCACGCCGGACCGTGGTCGCGGCGGCGGGCGCGACGGGGCTGGCGGCGGCGCTGGCCGCGTGCGGCGGCTCGGACACTCCGACGGAGTCCACCGGCTCCGACACTCCGGCGGACTCCGCTGCCTCGAACCCCGCGACGCCCGACGACGGCGCGGGCGGCGGTGGTGGGGGCCTGACCGCTGTCCTCGCGAAGACCACCGAGATCCCGGAGGGCGGCGGGAAGGTCTTCGCCGATCAGGGGGTCGTGGTCACCCAGCCCACGGCGGGCGAGTTCAAGGCGTTCTCCGCCAAGTGCACGCACCAGGGCTGCGCCGTGAAGGACATCTCCGACGGGACCATCCACTGTCCCTGTCACGGCAGCCAGTTCAGTGTGGCGGACGGCAGTGTGAAGGCCGGACCCGCGACGCAGCCGCTGCCCGCGACGCCGATCAAGGTCGCCGGGGACTCGATCACACTCGCCTGACCCGGGCACTCGACCACGCTCGCCCGACCTGGGGACCCGACCGCGCTCGCCGACCCGTCGCGTCACGTCGTCCCGCGTGGCCTGAACGAGTAGGTCCGACGTCCCCACACTGATGACCGGCAATCGGCATGGCACCCCTGACCGGCGGCCGGCGGCTTCACTTTTCGTCGGCAGAAGGTGAAGCCTCCGGCCGCCCCACTCCGCCTCGGTTCCGCCCGGGATATCGCCCTGGGGCAGCCGCTTCGTCCTCCGTCAGCCGCCGACGAGCAGGTTCGCGGCCCCGGCCGCTTCTCCCAGCGCCTCGACGGCTGCCCGGATCGACGGGCGGCGATCCGCGTCCGCCCGCCATACGGCGTAGATGTGCCGACGCATCCGCTGCCGTACGGGCACGACCGCCACGCCCTCAGGCACGGCGCCGCGCCCCAGCCTCGGCGCGACACAGACCCCGAGTCCCTCCGCGATCAACGCGAGCTGTGTGTGGTGCTCCCCCGCGAGATGCGCGATCCGCGGTTCGAACCCCTTCGAGCGCAGCGTGAACATCAGCCACTCGTAGCAGAATTCGCCCTCCGGCCAGGAGACCCACGGGTCGTCGGCGAACTCCTCCAGATCCACTTCCGACCGGTCCGCGAGCGGATGGTCCGCGGGCATGGCCACATCGGGGACATCGTCGAGCAGATGCGCCGTCGCCAGCCCGCCGGGCACCGGCAGCCGTTTGTTGCTCCAGTCGAGCACCACGGCGAGATCGAGATCGCCCCTGACGACCCCGCGGATTCCGGCCTCGGGTTCCAGCTCGCGCGACAGGACCCGTAGCTCCGGATGGCCTTCGCGCAGCGCGCGGATCGCCGACGGGAAGAGCCCGCGGGCGGCCGTGGGGAAGGCCGAGATCCGTACCTCCCCGACCACCCGGCCGCGCTGCGCCTCGATGTCGGACTGCGCGACCTCGACCTGGGAGAGGATCCGCGCGGCGTGGTCGGCGAGCAGACGTCCCGCGTCCGTGAGCCGTACGCCGCGCCCGTTCCTGGCCAGCAGCCGCTGGCCCACCTCCCGCTCCAGTTTGGCCATCTGCTGGGAGACGGCGGAGGTGGTGACATGCAGCCCCTCGGCGGCGCCGCTCACCGAGCCATGGCGGGCCAGGGCATCCAGCGTGCGCAGGCGCTCCAGATTCAACATGTAAGCAATTCTAATCAGAATGGTGGACATAATCTCGCTTGTTCTACGAGATGGTCCACGTCAGGCTGTCCGTATGAGCACCGCCACCCCGCCCCGTCCCGGGCCGGACTCCGCCTCCCCGTCCCCCGCCGTTACGGCGGCGGACCCTGCCGTTACGCCCGCGCCCGCCGCCGTCGATCCGGCGCGAGCGGGCGCCCGTACCCGCCCGGCCGTGGACTGGCGGGTACGGTTCGCGGTGCTCGCGCTCATCTGGGGCTTCAGCTTTCTGCTCATCAAGGTGGGCACCCATGGCTTCGCCCCCTTCCAGGTCACCTTCGGCCGGCTCTTCTTCGGTACGGCGGTGCTGGCCGTGGCGATGGCGGTGAAGCGGGACCGCCTGCCGCGCGGGCTCCGCACCTGGGGGCATCTCGCCGTCGCGGCCTTCTTCCTCAACGCGCTGCCGTTCTCGCTGTTCGCGTACTCCGAGCTGACCATCCCCTCGACCCTCGCGGGCATCTGCAACGCCACCTCGCCGCTCTGGGGCATGGCCCTGTCGCTGGTCGCGCTCTCCGAGGACCGGCCCACCCGGCGCCGGGTCGCCGGGCTCGGCCTCGGCTTCCTCGGTGTGCTGACCGTGCTGGGCGCCTGGCAGGGCTTCTCCGGACTGGATGTGACGGGTACGGCGATGGCGCTGCTCGCCTCGCTCAGCTATCCGATCGGCTGGATATACGTACGCCGCACCCTGGCGGGCAACAGCGGCTCCCATCTCTCCCTGACCGGAGCGCAGCTCTTCCTCGCCACGCTGCAACTCGCCGTCGTGACACCGCTGTTCACCACCATGCCGGACGCGTTCCCGGCGGGTCCGCTGCTCGCCGTGATCGTGCTCGGCGCGCTGGGCACCGGTCTGGCGATCCTGCTCCAGTACGGCGTGGTCGCCGAAGTCGGCCCGACGACGGGGCAGATGGTCACGTACTTCATCCCGGTCATCGCCACAGCGGCCGGTGTCACACTGCTCGGCGAAGAGCTGAGCTGGAACACCCCTGTCGGCGCCCTGATCGTGCTGGCCGGGGCGGCGCTCACCCAGACCAGGGCCAGGAAGCGGCCGGAACCTCAGCCACACTCCGGCGCCTCAGCCGTACAGCCCTAGACGAGTAAGTCCGAAGTCCCCTCAGCCACACTCCGGCGCCTCGCCCGTAGCCCGGCACCTCAGCCGTAACTGCGCGCGGGCGCCGGGCCGGCCGCCGAGGCCACCGCGTCGGCGACCGGCCCGATGTCGTCTCCGGTCAGCTCCGACACCGTCAGCCGCACGCCCGGCGGCGTGGCCACACGGAAGCGCGCCCCCGGCGCGACCGCCCAGCCCGCGTGCAGCAGCCGTGCCACCGCCCCGGTCTCGTCGGCCACCGGCACCCAGACGTTCATTCCGCTCCGGCCGCGCGCCTCGACGCCCCGCTCCGCCAGGGCCCGTACGAGCGCGTCGCGCCGCTCGCCGTACGACCGCGCCACGGCCGGCACATCCACGGCCCCCGAGGTCCACAGCTCCACGACGGCCCGCTGGAGAAGCCGGCTGACCCAGCCGGGACCCAGCCGCTGACGCCCCGTCACCCGGTCCACGGTCAGGGGGTCCCCGGTGAGCACCGCGATCCGCAGATCCGGTCCGTACGCCTTCGCGGTGGAGCGTACGAGCACCCAGCCGCGGGTGGTCCCGGCGAGCGGGTGGAGCGGCAGGTCGACCATTCCGTGGCCGTGGTCGTCCTCGATGAGCAGCACCTCGGGATGTTCGGCGAGCAGGGCGCGCAGTTCCCCGGCGCGGGCCTCCCCCACCGAGGCGCCCGTCGGGTTCTGCGCCCGGTCGGTGATGATGACCGCGCGGACACCGGCCCGCAGCGCCCGGGCCAGACCGGCGGGAAGCGGTCCCTCGTCGTCGACGCCCATCGGTTCCGGCCGCAGGCCGAGCGCCGGCACCAGGTCCAGCAGACTGCCCCAGCCCGGATCCTCGACGGCGACCGCGTCCCCCGGTCGCAGATGGGCCGCCAGTACGCGTTCGATCGCGTCCAGCGATCCGGAGGTCACGGCGACCGGTCCTGCGGGCACCCCGTCGGCGTCGAACCCCGCGCGGGCGAGCCGCGCGAACTCCGGGTCGACGGGCGCCTGTCCATACAGCCCCGGGTGTTCCGCGTTGTGCAGCGCGGCGGCGGCGAGGGCGTCGTGCAGCGGAGGCAGCAGCGCCGGATCGGGGTTGCCCTCCGACACATCACGTACGCCGGGGGGCGCCTCGACCCGGATCGAGCCACGCACGGTGCTCGCGGGGCGGGCCCGCACCCGACTCCCCCGGCGTCCCGCGGTCTCGATCACCCCGCGGTCCCGCAGGCTCCGGTAGGCGGCGGCGACCGTATTCGGATTGACCCCGAGCTCCGTCGCCAACTCCCGCATCGGGGGGAGCAGTTGGCCGGGGGCCAGCTCTCCGGAACCCACCGCTCGCTCCACGCTGGCGGAAATCTCCGCCGCGCGCCGCCCCACAATCCGATAATCTCCTAGCACAAAGAAGATTATGCACTAGTGCAATGGAGAGCGCAATGCCGGAGAGCACCGCCGCGTATCGGCCCACCCCACGCACCGTCCCCACCCGCGCCCGGGAGCGGGCGGCCTATGACCGCGAGCTGGTGCACGGGATACTCGACGAGGCGTATGTCTGCCACCTCGGTTTTGTCCGCGACGGCGCCCCGGTGGTCCTGCCGACGCTCTACGCCCGGGTGGGCGAGCGGCTGTACGTCCATGGCTCGACCGGCTCGCGACCGCTGCGCATGGTGGCGGCCGACGGTGGTACGGAGCGGGCGGACGGCGAGACCGATCCCGGTCTCGCCGTGTGCCTGACCGTGACGCATGTCGACGGTCTGGTGCTGGCGCGTGCCGCGTTCCACCACTCCATCAACTACCGCTCCGTCGTGGTCCACGGCATCGCCCGCCAGGTGACCGACGCCGGGGAACGGCGCACCGCGCTCGACGCGATCGTCGACCACGCCGTGCCGGGCCGCTCGCTCGACTCGCGCCCGGCCAACGCACGGGAGCTGGCCGCGACCGCGGTGATCCGCCTCGATCTCGACGAGGTCTCCGCCAAGGTCCGTACGGGCGGACCCAACGATGACCCCGAGGACATGACGCTGCCGCACTGGGCGGGGGTCGTCCCGCTCGCGCGCGGCTACGGCGCCCCCGTCCCGTCCGACGATCTCGACCCGGCCATCACACCGCCGGACTATCTCTCCGCGCTCTGAGCCGACGGCCGGTCTCGCGACGGCCGGTCTCGCGTCAGCCGACCGCCGCCGCCCGGCGCCGTACCGCCGCGAGGCGCGCCTCGGCCACCGCGAGACCGGTCACCGCCGCGAGGAGCAGGACCGTACCCAGCAGGGTCGCCGCGGTCAGCCGCTCACCGAGCAGAACGACCGCGATCACCGCCGCGCTCACCGGCTCAAGCAGCATGATCACCGAGACGGTCGCGGCGCGCACCACCGCGGCCCCGGCGAAGTAGAGGGCATAGGCGAGCGCGGTCGGCACCGCGGCCACGTACACCAGCAGCCAGACCACCCGGGCCGGTTCCGCGGTGTGCGGCAGCAGTCCCTCGCCCCAGGCGATCGGCAGCAGCATGACCGCGCCGATGGCGAACGCCCAGGCGGTGGTGGCCATCGAGTCGCCACCGCCGCCCGTGCGCCCCAGCCACCGGGTGAGCAGGGTGATCCCCGCGTACCCGGCGGCGGACAGGATCGCGAGCGCGACACCGGCGGGGCGTACGGAGCCGCCCTCACCGCCGAGCACCAGCACCCCGAGCCCGGCGAGCGCGCCCGTCACCGCGACCAGACCACCGCCGCCCAGCCGCTCGCCCATGGTGACGCGGGCGCCGAGCGCGATGAGGACGGGACCGGCGCCGAGGGTGACGACCGTGCCGACCGCCAGCCCGGTCGCCTCCACGGCGGCGAAGTAGGCGCTCTGGAAGACGGTGAGACCGATACCGGTACCCAGGATCCGGAGCAGCCGCCGCCCGCGCGGTTCCGCGGGCACGGGCTCGCGGCGCCGCCGCAGCGCGAGCGCGCCGAGCAGCAGGACGAGCCCGCCCAGGCAGCGCCAGAAGGAGAGCGCGAGCGGGCCGAGGTCACTGACCCGGTAGAGCAGCGAGGCGGCGGCCCCGGCGGTCCCCCAGGCGACCCCGGCGACGATCAGAAAGAACAGACTCCGTCCGACGGGAAGCCCGGGCAGGCCGGAAGGAGCGGAGGAAACAGAAGAGGACACGTGACGTCTCCGTGTGAAGAAGCGGGATGGTGGTCGCTCAGCTCCGTCACGCGGGCAGCGACGAACCGCTCGGGGCAGGGGCCTGTACGGCCGGGGCCTGTCCGAGCCCGGTCTTCGTCAGCGGATGGCCGCCCGCGTTATGACGCGGGAGGCGGAAGAACGGTGGCGTGCATGATCGGCACCCTACGTCGTGGTTCGTCCGGCGGACAACCGCGCCGGGTCGCCCGCCCCGGTACCGCCCGCCATCGGCCCGGAGGGCGCCTTCGGCGTCGACGACTGGGCGATGAACGCGCCGATCAGCACCACGACCCCGCCGATGATCTGCGGCGCGGAGAGGTGTTCGCGCAGCAGCACCCAGGCCAGTACGGTCGCGACGACCGCCTCCAGACAGGCGACCACGCCCGCCACCTGCGGCGAGAGCCGGCGTACGGAGATCACTCCGGTCACATAGGCGAGCACGGTGGCGATCAGCACGATCCAGCCGAGCAGCAGGGCCGCGGCCACACTCGATCCGCCCATGTCGGCGCTCCCGCCGAGCAGCGACCAGTCCATCCCCCATGGCCGGGCGACCACCGTCAGTACGACGGCCCCGACGAGCAGTCCGTACGCGATCACACCCAGCGGATCGGCCGCGTCCTCCCCGTCGGCGCCCTGGTCGGAGAGGACGAAATAGCCGACCTGACAGCAGGCGGCGGCGAGCGCGAGGAGCACGCCCACCGGGTCGAAGCCGAGCCCGGCCCAGACCTCGACCACACAGGCGAGCCCGCCCACCGCGAGAGCGACCCCGACCGCGGCGGCGCGGGTCACGGGCCGCCGCTGGACGAACCGGACCCAGAGGAGGACGAGCGCGGGGGCCAGATACTCGATGAGCAGCGCGACCCCGACGGGGATACGGGAGATCGCGGCGAAGTAGCAGGCCTGTACGCCCGCCACGGCCAGCAGGCCGAATCCGGCGAGCAGCGCGGGCCGTTGCCGTACCAGCGCCCGATGGCGCCAGGCCACCGGAAGCATGACCAGGGCGGCGCCGGTGACCCGTAGCCAGACGACATGGAGCGGGTCGAGTCCCGCTTCTATCAGCGGCTTGGCCGCCACACCCGAACCGCCGAACGCGAACGCCGACGCCAGGGCAAGGCCCAGGCCGACGCTCCTCCCCTGAGACATCCGCATGGCGTCATCATGACAGCCGGCGTCAGGAGCGTCATCTCCATGACACCTGTCGAGACAGCTGATGCCCGGCGGGACGGCACACCGCGGCGGGCCGAATCACCCGTGATCAGACCGATCGTGAGGTACCGGACAGCCTTCCGGCCAGCGACCGCGCGTCCACCCCGGCCCGTTCGAGCACATCGACCGCGCGGCACTCCCGGTCATCGGCGAGCGCGGCGAGCAGATCGAGCCCGCCGGCCACTGGCTCACCACGCCGCTCGGCGCGTTCCAGCGCGCTCGCCATGGCGGTGACGGCCGGGGGCGACCAGCCCGTCACCTCGGGCTCCCGTACGACGGGCACGGCCCCCGAGTCCTCCACGGTCCCCTGCCAGCGCAGTCCGTAGCCGATGCTCCGCTGGACGAGATAGCCCAGTACCCGGGCCAGTTGGGGGCCGCCGTCGAACGCGGCCCGTACCTCGGGGTCCGTCTCCAGCAGTGAGTGCAGCAGATGGGCGGTGTCGATCTGTGGTCACCGTCGCGGTGCGCCCTTCTGCGCGCGCCCGATACGACGGATGCCAGCTCCGGGGTCAGCCGGGCCTCGACATCGGCGCGTACGGACGCGGTATCGGCTCGGTTCGGTGCGGACTGTTCCGGCACCCGCGGAGATGGGTTTTGCACACTCTCACCCCATCAGTCCCGGGCTTGCGGAACATCCCCGGCGGGGAGCATTCTCGCGTCCCACCGAGGGTGGGCACATCCGGACCGGTCCTCCTCCTTACGAATGAGATCGCCCCCCCTTCTCTCCCGGGGGAGGCGCGCCGCCTTGCCCCCGCGCGGCGGCCAGGGACACGAGACGGCCCCGCGGCGCCTCGCACACAGGCATGGCCGCGGGGCCTCCCTTACGGTCCGAAGCGCGCTCAGCCCTCATCGGCGAGGATCAGATAGAGCTTCTTGCGCGATTCGGTGATGACCGCCAGAGCCTTCTGACGCTGCTCGGGCGTACCGGTCTTCCAGACCTGCCCGAACGCTTCCATCAGCCCGAAGCCGGCCTGACGGATCTCGTTCATCGTTTCCCAGTCGATACCCCGGCCGGCCTCTTCCCAGGGGGCCTCCGGCCCCGATTCGGCCTCCGTGCGCCCGGTCTCGGTAAGCGTGAACAGCTTCTTGCCGCCCTCACTCCGGCTTGTGATCAGGCCCTCGTCCTCCAGCAGCTGGAGCGTCGGGTACACCGAGCCGGGGCTGGGGCGCCAGGCCCCGCCACTGCGCTCGCCGATCTCCTGGATCATCTCGTATCCGTGCATGGGCCGGTCCTTCAGCAGGGCCAGGATCGACGCGCGCACATCACCGCGCCGTGCCCTTCCCCTGCCGCCGCCACGCCCACGGCCGCCTCCGCCGAAGGGACCGCCGAAGCCGGGTCCGAACGGGCCGAAAGCCCCGCGCCGTGCCTCGAAGTCGCCCCTGCCCGGGTGGCCGGGTCCACAGGCGCCGGGACCCGGACCGTGTCCGCGTCCGTGCTCGTGTCCATGGTCATGTCCATGTGAACGCATTGCTCTTTCGCTCCCTGTCTCATTTGATTTGTCTCGTTGATCTTTCGCGACATCGTTGATCTGTCGCGATGCGTCAACGATATATCGGAACGTGTCGCTCGGCAAGCGATCCCGATGGCGGCGGCTTAGCTGACAGGCCAGTTCGCCGGGTTTACACCAGTCTGGGTTGATGTGAGTCTCACCGGAGTTGGCGTTTCTCATCACTGTCTGCCGTGACCGATGAGTTTTGTGCGGATCCGTGGTCGATACGGCTGGATACACCGACAGCGGTGGGCCTGTGCTGGGGACGTTCCAGCGCGGGTGGAAGCAGATGGAGGCTGTGATGAGCGTCGACGACTCCGACCAGGGCCACGCGATCCGGACGGGCGGGCAGGGGACGCGGGTGAGCGGTCCCAGGGTGTTGGTGGCGGGGGCGAGCATCGCGGGACCCGCGCTGGCCCACTGGCTGCGCCGGCGGGGGGCTGAGGTGACCGTGGTGGAGCGGGCTCCCGAGCTGCGTCCCGGCGGGCAGGCGGTGGACGCGCGCGGGGTCGCCAAGGAGGTCATCGGGCGCATGGGGTTGGACGCGGCGGTGCGCGCGGCGTGCACCGACACCGCCGGCGCGCACACCGTGGACGCGGACCGGCAGGTGCTGGAGACCTTCCGTGCCGACGACGACGGTGGCGACGGGTTCATCGCGGACATCGAGATCCTGCGCGGGGACCTGTCCCAGGTGCTCTACGACGCCACCCGCGACGGCGTCGAGTACGTCTTCGGCGACCGAATCGCCGGGCTCGCCCAGGACGCGGACGGGGTCGACGTGGTCTTCGCGGGCGGCAACCGGCGGCGCTTCGACTTGGTGGTCGGGGCAGACGGGCTGCACTCGGAGCTGCGAGCGATGGTCTTCGGGCCGCATGAGCGGTTCCTCCGCCACCTCGGGCACGTGCTGGCCTTCTGCAGTGTGCCCAACGAGTTCGGGCTGGACCGCTGGCTGCTGGAGTACCAGGATCAGGAGTCCGGGCGCTCCGCTCTCCTGCGGCCCGTCCAGGACGCCACCCGGGCGATGGCCATGTTCTACTTCGCCTCGGCTGACTTCGACGTCGACCACCGTGACGTCGCGGCCCAGAAGGTCCTGCTGCGGGAGCGGATGGCGGGCCTGGGCTGGTTGGCCCCGGACATCCTCGCGCACCTGGACGACACTCCGGACTTCTACCTGGACCAGGTCGCCCAGGTGGTGATGGACCGCTGGTCGAGTGGACGGGTGGGGTTGCTCGGGGACGCGGCGTTCAGCTCGTCGCCGATGTCCGGGCAGGGCACCGGGGTGGCACTGGTCGGTGCCTACCTGCTGGCCGGAGAGCTGGCCGCTGCCGGATGGGACCCCGACGCCGGGTTCGCCCGCTACGAGGCGCAGATGCGCTCGTTCGTCGAGGCCAACCAGGAGATCGGCCGGTTGAACGCCCGCAGCCGCGACGTCCCCGGGCCGGACGCCGAGCCGCGCCCCGATTTCGCCGGCGAATGGTTCACCGAGCTGGTCGGGCGCGCGATCAACGGCGTCGAGCTGCCCGACTACGCGGGGGTGCCGGACTCCGCAGCCCCGGCCAGATCGCCGATCACCTCGTCGGCCAAGCCGTAGGTGTCACATAACGTGTCGAGAGGGACCACGCTTCGGTAGGACACCGCCGGACGACCTCCGCTCATGCCGCGTGGTGCGCGTTGGGGCGCCCGTCCGGCGGCCAGGCCAACCTTCCGACTTCGCAGGGTCGTGATGACGGTGTGGGTGCCGGTTCGGGTGGCTTCGGCGGTGCTGCGGGCCGCGCTGTCGGCGGCGGTGGAGGAGAGGGGTTCGCAGGAGGCTGCCGGAGTTGCTGGCGATGTGCTCGCCGACGGCATCGGTCCGGACATGTCCGGGTTTCCAGGGTGGCGAGCAGGATCTCCCCGGCGCGGGAACAGAACCGATCAGGAATCGAGAAGCGTGGATTCCGGCCCGCGGCTAGCGTGATCGCCGTGGACATCACCAGTCACGCGAGCTTCCTCTCCGGGCTGTCGTTTCCCAGACCCCTCGTTCGTCCTCACGCCGGACAATCCCCAGCGGATCCATGACTTCAGGAGTGACCATGACCAGCTCTGCCACGCAGGGAATCAAGACCGTGCTGCATCCCGTCTCCGACCTCGCGGCGGCCAAGGCGGTGTACACCGCGCTGCTCGGCGTACCGCCGGTGGCCGACGGGTCCTACTACGTCGGCTTCGAGGCCGGTGGCCAGCACATCGGGCTGGTGCCGGGTGGCGGACCGCAGGGCATGACCTCACCGGTGTCCTACTGGCACGTGCCGGACATCGAGGCGAAGCTCGCCGAGGTGACCGCCGCCGGAGCCACCGTGAAGGAGCCCGCGCACGATGTCGGCGGCGGCCGTCTGGTGGCCACTTTCACCGACCCCGACGGCAATGTCCTCGGGGTGCTTCAGGACAGTTGAGTCCCCCGCCCACTCCCGGGTCCGGCGTCGCCGCCGCCGGGGGTGGGTCACACACGCGACATGTCTATGATCGAGGGCGAAATCGAGGCCCTGAGGCCGACGCGTCGCCGCGGCAGTGGACGGACCGGTTGCCGCGCACCGGATCGGGCCCGCCCGCGCCTGACACCCCGAAGCGCTGGTTACGCGTCTCCCCACGCCGCGTCCCGGCCTGGAGCGAGGCCGCCGACGGAGACCGCGAAGGCGGCTCCGCGTCACACACGCAACAGATGGAGACACCATGAGCATGGCCCCGAGGAAGGACACGCGGTCGCCCGCGCCGCATGTCGCCGACAGCCACGATGTGATCCGTGTGCACGGCGCGCGCGTGAACAACCTCAAGGACGTCAGCGTCGAGATCCCGAAGCGACGGCTGACCGTGCTCACCGGCGTCTCGGGCTCGGGCAAGAGCTCTCTGGTGTTCGGCACCATCGCCGCAGAGTCCCAGCGGCTGATCAACGAGACGTACAGCGCCTTCGTACAGGGCTTCATGCCGACGCTGGCGCGGCCCGAGGTCGACGTACTCGATGGGCTGACCACCGCGATCATCGTCGACCAGCAGCGGCTGGGTGCCGACCCCCGCTCCACGGTCGGCACCGCCACCGACGCCAACGCGATGCTGCGCATCCTCTTCAGCCGGCTCGGGCAGCCGCACATCGGCTCGCCCAACGCGTTCTCCTTCAATGTCGCCTCGGTCCGGGCGACCGGTTCGATCACGGTCGAACGCGGCACGGGCAGCAAGGCCGTCAAACAGACCTTCACCCGCACCGGCGGCATGTGTACGCGGTGCGAAGGCCGGGGCTCGGTCTCCGACATCGACCTCACCCAGCTCTACGACGACTCCAAGTCGATCGCCGAGGGCGCGTTCACCATCCCCGGCTGGAAGTCGGACAGCTGGTGGACCGTGCGGACCTACGCCGAGTCGGGCTTCCTCGACCCGGACAAGCCGATCCGCGAGTACACCAAGAAGGAGATGCGCGACTTCCTCTACGGGGAGCCGACCAAGGTGAAGGTCGAGGGCGTCAACCTCACCTACGAGGGGCTGATCCCGAAGATCCAGAAGTCGTTCCTCTCCAAGGACCGGGAGGCGATGCAGCCGCACATCCGGGCCTTCGTGGACCGGGCGGTCACCTTCACCGCCTGCCCCGAGTGCGAGGGCACCCGGCTCAGCGAGGCGGCCAGGTCGTCACTGATCGGCAAGATCAACATAGCCGACGCCTGCGCGATGCAGATCAGCGATCTGGCCGAATGGGTCCGGGGCCTCGACGAGCCGTCGGTGGCGCCGCTGCTCACCACGCTGGGGCAGACCCTCGACTCGTTCGTGGAGATCGGTCTCGGCTATCTCTCGCTCGACCGGCCGTCGGGCACGCTGTCGGGCGGCGAGGCACAGCGCGTCAAGATGATCCGCCACCTCGGCTCCTCGCTCACCGACACCACCTACGTCTTCGACGAGCCCACCACGGGCCTGCACCCCCATGACATCCAGCGGATGAACGATCTGCTGCTGCGGCTGCGGGACAAGGGCAACACGGTGCTCGTCGTGGAGCACAAGCCGGAGACGATCTCGATCGCCGACCATGTCATCGACCTCGGACCCGGCGCCGGTACGGCGGGCGGTGTCGTCTGTTTCGAAGGCACCGTCGAGGGGCTGCGGGAGAGCGGCACCGTCACCGGACGCCATTTCGACGACCGGGCGGCCCTCAAGGAGACGACGCGGAAGCCCACCGGGGCGCTGGAGATCCGCGGTGCGACGGCGCACAACCTGCGCGATGTCGATGTCGACATCCCGCTCGGTGTGCTCGCCGTCGTCACCGGCGTCGCCGGCTCCGGCAAGAGCTCGCTCGTACACGGCTCACTGGGGCAACGGTCCGGGGCCGCCGGCGAGGGTGTGGTGTCGATCGACCAGGGCGCGATCCGCGGCTCGCGACGCAGCAACCCGGCGACGTACACCGGACTGCTCGACCCGATCCGCAAGGCGTTCGCGAAGGTCAACGGCGTGAAGCCGGCGCTGTTCAGCGCCAACTCCGAGGGTGCCTGCCCCACCTGCAACGGCGCCGGGGTCATCTACAGCGATCTGGCGATGATGGCCGGTGTCGCCATGCCCTGCGACGAATGCGAGGGGAAGCGGTTCCAGGCGGCGGTGCTCGACTACCACCTCGGCGGTCGCGACATCAGCGAGGTGCTCGCGATGTCGGTGACCGAGGCCGAGGAGTTCTTCGGCGCCGGTGAGGCGCGCACCCCGGCCGCACACCGTATCCTCGGCCGGCTCGCCGATGTCGGGCTCGGCTACCTCAGCCTCGGCCAGCCGCTCACCACACTGTCCGGCGGCGAGCGGCAGCGGCTCAAGCTGGCCACCCACATGTCGGAGAAGGGCGGAATCTACGTCCTCGACGAGCCGACCACGGGACTGCACCTCGCCGATGTCGAGCAGCTGCTCGGCCTGCTCGACCGGCTCGTCGACTCGGGCAAGTCGGTCATCGTCGTCGAACACCATCAGGCGGTCATGGCGCACGCCGACTGGATCATCGACCTCGGCCCCGGCGCCGGCCACGACGGCGGCCGGATCGTCTTCGAGGGCACACCCGCCGACCTCGTCGCCGCCCGCTCGACCCTCACCGGCGAGCACCTGGCGGCGTACGTCGGCGTCTGACCTGGACGAGTAGGTCCTGTCCGGCCGAGCATGGTCCTCGTCCCCGGTCCCGGGCGCTGTGGCAAGCTGATGAGGTGAGACGGCAGAACCTCGATGACCTCGTCCGGCTGCGGCAGGCCCGTGACCGGATGGACCGCGACTACGCCGAGCCGCTCGACGTCCCGGCGCTGGCGCGGGACGCCCTGATGTCGTCGGGCCACTTCTCCCGCAGCTTCCGCGCCGCTTTCGGCGAGACGCCCTACAGCTATTTGATGACCCGCCGCATCGAGCGGGCCAAAGCGCTGCTGCGGCGCGGCGATCTCACGGTGACCGAGGTCTGTTTCGCGGTCGGCTGTACATCGCTGGGATCGTTCAGCTCACGCTTCACCCAGCTGGTCGGCGAGAGCCCGAGCGCCTACCGGGCCAGGAGCCATGACCTCGGCGCCGCCATCCCGGCCTGCATGGCGAAGATCCATACGCGACCGGTCAGGAACGGAGAAGCGCGCCCCGCCGCCCGCCCGTAGCGTGAACGGCATGGATATCAAGCTTGCCCAATGCTTCATCGCCGTCGACGACCACGACAAGGCGATCGCCTTCTACCGCGATGTGCTCGGCCTTGAGGTACGCGACGACGTCGGGTTCGAGGGGATGCGCTGGGTGACCGTCGGGGCGCCCTCCCAGCCGGACGTGAACATCGTCCTGGAACCGCCCCTCGCCGATCCGAACGCCTCACCGGCCGACAAACAGGTCATGGCGGAGCTGATGGCCAAGGGCCTGCTGCGCGGCGTCATCTTCGCGACGGACGACTGCGACGCCGCCTTCGAACGCATCAGCGCCGCGGGCGGCGAGGTGCTGCAGGAGCCGATGGACCAGCCCTACGGCGTCCGCGACTGCGGGTTCCGCGACCCCGCCGGCAATCTCCTGCGCTTCACCCAGCCCCTCGCGAAGTAGGCCCCGCGCGAAACCGCCGGACGGGGCCTACACCGTGGGCAGCCAGTCCACCTTCCCGGCCAGCAGCGCGTATCCGACGAACGCCCCGATGTCGAGCAGGGTGTGGGCCACCACCAGTGGCCCCACCCGCCCCCAGCGCCGGTACAGCAGGACGAATACGACGCCCATCACCATGTTGCCGATGAACCCGCCGATCCCCTGGTACAGGTGGTACGAGCCGCGCAGCACCGAGCTGGCCACCAGCGCGCCCATCGGTGACCAGCCCAACTGCCCGAGTCTGCGCAGCAGATAACCGACGACGATGACCTCCTCCAGCACGGAGTTCTGCGCCGCGGAGAGGATCAGCACCGGAAACTTCCACCACACATCGGGCAGCGATTCCGGCTCCACCGTCAGATTGAAGCCCGCCGCCTGCATCACCAGATAGAACGCGAGCCCGGCGCTGCCGATACCGGCCGCGATCAGTGTGCCGCGGCCCAGGTCAGGACCGGGCCGCCGACCGTCGAAGCCGATGTCGCGCAGCCCGCTGCCCTCCCGCGTCAGCAGATGCGCGACCAGCACGACCGGCACCAGCGCCGTACAGATCCCGAACAGCTGCCAGCTGAGATCGAGCCACGGCCGGCCGGGCGCGGCCGACGCGTTGAGCCTCGCCGCCTGGTCCCCCAACGCCTCGGGTCTGGTCAGCGAGCCGATAAAGCTGATCAGCGCGGACACTCCGCTCGCGCCGAGCGAGAGCGCCAGTACGAGCACGGTCTCCGACCGCAACGTCGCCCGCGAGATGGCCTCCCGGGGCCGAGAACCGTCCTCCTGTCCCGCCTCCGCCTGCACACCTGCCTCCAGTTGAGTAATCCCGCCTCATGCCCCACGCGGTGCCGCTAGGGTCTCGAATGCAGGTACGAAGATCGCGCGCGACAGGCCGGGGGAGCAATTCGCCGTTCGCGTGGCGAGGCTCGTTCTCGTCCACTCTTCCCGACCTTGTACACCCTTCATGAAGGAGGGGCGCCACCGTCATGGGACGTCACAGCTTGCCCGACGCGAAGGCGACCGGCACGGGCAGGGTCCGTTCACCGCGCCGTCGCACCGTCTCCATCGCCACCGCGCTGGTCCTGGCCGTGGCGGCGGGGACGGGGGTGGCGGCTCAGAGCGGTCTCCTCACCTTCGCGGATCCCTGCGCCGACGCGCCGGTACGGCTGGACCTGGCGGCCTCCCCCGACATCGCCCCCGCGCTGCGCGCCATCGCGGACCGCGCGCGACAGGACCGGGTGACCACCGACGGCCACTGTCTCGACGTACGGGTCGAGGCACGCGAGAACCACCAGGTCGCCGCCGCGCTCGCGGACGGCTCGGGGACATCCGGCTACCAGGTATGGGTGCCCGACTCCGACATCTGGGTGGAGCGCGCCAAGGGACAGGGCGACGGCACTTCGCTCACACCGGCCGGTACGGTCGCCACCTCGCCGGTGACGCTGGCCACCGTACCCACGACCGCGCGGACCCTGGGCTGGCCCCGTAAGAGCTATACATGGGCCGAACTGGCCACGATCGCGACCACGACCGGCGCGGACGGGCTGCTGCTCGGCGCGGCCGACCCCGACCGCAGCGCCACAGGGCTGCTCGCGCTCAGCAGCATCGCCGAATCCTCGCGGCGTACGGGCGCCGAGGGCGACACCCGTACCGCGGCCACCGCCGAATACCTCACCCAGCGCGTCTCCGACACCGATACGCATGTGCTGGAGACGCTGGCGCGGGACGACTCGGGTGTGGAGAAAGGCCGTCCCCGCCGCAATGAGGCGGTGCTGCTCTCCGAACAGGCCGCGTTCGCGCACAACACCAAAGGCAGCGGCGCCGCCAACCTCAATCTCTTCTATCCCACGGACGGCGCGCCCGTACTCGACTACCCGTACAGCCTGGTCGACGAGACGGAGCTGACCACCGACCAGAGCCGCGCCGCCATGCGGTTCATGGCGCTGCTCGGCGACGAGGCCGCGTACCGCACGCTCCAGGAGCACGGTTTCAGAGTGGCGGACACCGCGCTGGACCCCACCCTGCTCCGCACGGCGGGCGGCCTCGCTCCCCAGCCGTACGAAGGGAACGACGCGGGACCGCCGTCCTCGGAGTCACGGCAGTGGGCGCTCGGCCTGTGGACCGTGACGGTGCGGAGCGCACGGCTGACGACGGTCGTGGACACCTCGGGTTCGATGGCGGCGCCCGTGCCCGGCCGGGACGGCCAGAGCCGGATGGATGTCACGAAAGCCTCGCTGCTCCGGGCACTCGCGGGGTTCACCCCGGAGGACGAGATCGGCCTGTGGGAGTTCGCCACCCGGCTGGACGGCGCCAAGGACTACCGCGAGCTGGAGAGCACGGCCCGGCTGGGCGATCCGGCACAGGGCGGCGGCACCCACCGGGACCGGCTCTCGCACGCCGTCACCGCGCTCAAGCCCGTCCCGGACGGCGACACCGGTCTGTACGACACGATGCTGGCCGCCTACCGGGAGGCGGTGGCCACGTACGTGAGCGGCAAGTTCAACGCGCTCGTCATCCTCACCGACGGCTCCAACAAGGACGACGACTCGATCTCGCGGGCCGAACTGATCAAGCGGCTGAAGACCGTCGTGGACCCCCGCCGCCCGGTTCCGCTGATCGCGATCGCCGTGGGCCCTGACGCCGACCGTAACGAGGTCGACACGATCGCCAGGGCCACCGGCGGCGCGGGCTACGAGGTGAGCGATCCCGCCGAGATCCGGACCGTAATGCTGCGAGCGGTCATGCTGTCGGCGGGACTGACCGGCCCCGACTCCGCGGCGGCCGACCGCTCCTGAGCGCGGCCGACCGCGCTGGAGCGCAGCCGGCGGGCTCGGTGCGCGGCCCGCCGACGGGCCCCGGGCCGTACGTCACGGCTCATCCGGTCCCGTCGAGGGACGCCCCGGGGAACCCCAGCGGCCAGCTGTGCACCGGCTCGCCCAGATGCATCAGCTCGCAGTAGCGACGGGTGGTGGCCGCCAGGGCCGCGTCCCGCTCAAGACCGGCCTCCAGCGCCCGGTGAAAGGTGTCCACCTGCCACGCGGCCCCGTTCATCCGCCGCTTGCAGCGTTCCTCGATCACCCCGAGATAGAAGTCGCGGTCGGCCGGCTCGATCTGCCAGGCGTCCAGACCGGCGGCGGCGAGCGGCAGCAGTTCGTCGCGTACGAGCTTGACCACCGGCACGGTCGTCAGTCCGGCGGCCCGGCCGGGGCGCGGCCAGCGCAGCTCCGCGTCGATGCCGTAACGGCAGGCGAGATCGAAGTTGGCCGCCGCGTCGGCGAAGGGCAGTCGGCTCCAGACCGGTCTGGCGTCCTCGGCGAGCGCGCGCACCAGCCCGTAGTAGAAGGCGGTGTTGGCGATCACGTCGGTGACGGTGGGGCCCGCGGGCAGTACCCGGTTCTCCACCCGCAGATGCGGCACACCGTCCGCGACCTCGTACACCGGCCGGTTCCAGCGGTAGACCGTCCCGTTGTGCAGCGCCAGTTCCTGGAGCTCCGGCACTCGGCCGCTGTCGAGCACCCGCAGTGGGTCCTCGTCGTCGCAGATCGGCAGCAGCGGCGGGAAGTAGCGCAGATTCTCCTCGAAGAGGTCGTACGCGGACTCGATCCAGCGCTCCCCGAACCACGTTCTGGGCCGCACCCCCTGGGCCTTCAGCTCCGGCGGCCGGGTGTCGGTGGCCTGTTCGAAGAGCGGCGGCCTGGACTCCCGCCACAGCTCGCGGCCGAACAGGAACGGCGCATTGGCACCGAGTGCCACCTGCACCGACGCCATCGCCTGGGCCGCGTTCCACACATCGGCGAACCGGTCGGGCGTCACCTGGAGATGGAGCTGTACGGAGGTGCAGGCGGCCTCCGGAGTGATCGAGGACGAGGTACATGTCAGTCGCTCGACCCCTTCGATGTCGAGCGTGAAATCCTCGCCCCTGGCCGCCAGCATCTGTTCGTTGAGCAGGGTGTAGCGGTCGACGTCGGAGAGATTCGCGGAGACGACGTCATGCCGGGTGAGGGTCGGCAGAATTCCGATCATCACGATCCCCGCGTCGACCTCACTCGCTTTGCGGTGGGCATATCCGAGGCCGGTACGGAGTTCCTCGGCGAGCTGGTCGAGAACCCGTCCGCCGAGCCGGTGCGGAGCGACGTTCACTTCCATGTTGAACATTCCGAGTTCGGTCTGGAAATCACCGCTGGCGATACGCTTCAGCACCTCGGCATTCATCATCCGGGGCATCCCGTCGGACCCCGCGAGATTCAGCTCGATCTCCAGACCCATCAGATTCTTGGGCCGGTCGAACCCCTCCTCCGCCAGGAGTCGCCCCAGCACCGCCAGGCACTGCTGCAGCTTCCTGCGGTATCTCCGCCGATCGGACAGTCCGGAACCGCCCGCTTCGACCTTCTCACCCATCGAAGTGTCCCTCCTCGATCGAGTGGGCAGCCCGCGGCACCGGGCGCTCGCGTCACGATCGATAATGCCCACACGGAGTGATCCGTAACGCCCCGCTCACTCCGGGCACCGAGTAGAGTGTGGACATCGGTCGTGCGGCACATTCCTTTGGCATGGCGTGGTGTTCTGTATCCACTGCCCGACCGGCCGCGGAAAACGCCGACGAGTTTCGGCCGTCCGCGGTGGATGAATCGCCCCAGGCCAGACGCCTGCGTTCCGCGCTTATCAGCAGAAACTACGCAGGAGATGGACTTAATAGTGCCTTGACCGCAATATGCAGGACAGCTAGCAGAAACATGGCACGAACACGTGTCGTATAAACTCCCGTATACGAGGCAGAGAGTCGGCGTCCGGCCTACGGCCCTGAGCCCACCTCTGACCCCGCACGCTGACAGCGACGTCCGCACCCGCCCATGCACCACCTCAAGCGTCACCCCTGTCTCCTGAGTGAGAGGCAACCCACCATGCCGCTGCATGTTCCCCCGGCTCCCGCGCCCGCCCTGCGCAGCGTTCTCGCGGCACTCGGTTCCCCTACCGCCGTGCGCGATGCCCGCACCCCCGCTCTGCAGTCCGTCCAGGGACCGCTGAGCCCCGAACTCCCGCTGCCCGTCCATGTGCTCGACCAGGTCGGCCCGGTAGCCCGGGGGACCACCCCCACGGGACGTACGCCACGGACCAGGCTGGCCGGCTGGCGCTTCCTGATCCGCAGCGGTGACCGCGCCGTCGCCGCCGCGGACACGATGCTCACCGCGGACGGCTGGGCCTTCGCCCGCTTCTTCGAGGGCCCGTACGTCACCGCGACGGAGCGGGCAGTACGGCAGGCGGAGACCCTGGGGACCGCGTACCAGCCCCGGCTGCTTTCGGTGCCCGAGCTCTACATGCTGACGCTCTGGCTGCACGGGGACACCGAGGCCGACGCCTCCACGGGGTCCCCCGCCCCCGCCGACATCCTGGTGCCCCTCGCGCCGGCCCCGCCGGGCATCGCGGCCCACCGCCCGCACCGGGTCGCCGAGTTGCTGCCCATGATCGGGCTGCGGCTCGCCCCCGCGCCGCTCCTGCGTACGCCGGCCTGACACCGGAGCGCCGGCAGCGCGCCCACAACTCGTGTTCCTCTCGTACCCCGCGGCCACTAGGGTCGCGGGGTACCTTTCTGCTCGATCGGACTAGCCCGGTTCGGCCACCCCGAACCACCCGAAAAGACCGTCTGGTTGAACTGAACCGTCCGGCTGGGTGACACGTCCTTAAGCAGAAGGAAGCGCTGCCGCGAAATCCCTGCGGATTACCATCCCTAGGGCAACACTAGGACTGGACCAGACAGATACGGGGGGCGGCCTTGACCACATCGAGCCGCAGGACACTCACTACGACACAGCGAAAGAACTCGCCCATGTGCCAGCACCAACCAGCCTGTCCCACAGCCGACTCCGCCGACCGCGACGCCGCCCGACTGATGGCTCACCACCCTGAGCAGGGCTGGAGCCTGCTGTGCAATGGCGTTCTGCTCTTCGAGGACACCGGCGAGCTGCTGCCCGACGGGAAGATCATCGCCCCGCACCGGCCGCTGCGGACCGAACAGGTGGTGACGGCGGCCTGACGCCGCCCGGCGGCTTTCGGACGCCGCCGGAATGAATGGGGCCGGCCCGGAGACCTTCCTCCGCACCGGCCCCGACGCATGTCCGGCCTCGACGCGGATCCGGCCTCGTGTGTCCGGCCCGCGTCATCGCACGTACACGTCATCGCACGTACACGTCAGTTGTCGTACGCGTCCAACGGCGGGCAGGAGCAGACCAGGTTGCGGTCGCCGAACGCACCGTCGATACGGCGCACCGGCGGCCAGTACTTGTCCGCGGCCGAGACCCCGGCCGGGAAGACCGCCTCGTCACGGCTGTAGGCGTGCTCCCACGCACCGCCCAGCGCGGCGGCCGTGTGCGGGGCGTTGCACAGCGGGTTGTCGTCCGCGGGCCACTCACCCGACGCGACCTTCTCAATCTCCGCTCGGATCGCGATCATCGTCTCGCAGAAGCGGTCGATCTCTGTCAGGTCCTCGCTCTCGGTGGGCTCGATCATCAGCGTCCCCGCCACCGGGAACGACATCGTCGGCGCGTGGAAGCCGTAGTCGATCAGCCGCTTCGCGATGTCGTCGACGCTGACGCCGGTCGCCTTGGAGAGCGGCCGCAGATCGACGATGCACTCATGGGCCACCAGCCCGTTCGGACCGGTGTAGAGCACCGGGTAGTGCGGCTCCAGCCGCTTGGCGATGTAGTTGGCGGCGAGCACGGCGACCTGCGTCGCCCGCTTGAGGCCCTCGCCGCCCATCAGCCGTACATACGCCCAGGAGATCGGCAGAATGCCGGCCGAGCCCCACGGAGCCGCCGAGATCGGTCCGACGCCCGTCTCGGGACCGGCCGCGGGCTGGAGCGGGTGGTTGGGCAGATACGGGGCGAGGTGGGCCCGTACCCCGACCGGACCGACGCCCGGACCGCCGCCGCCGTGCGGGATGCAGAACGTCTTGTGCAGATTCAGATGCGACACATCGGACCCGAACCTGCCCGGCTTCGCCAGCCCCACCAACGCGTTGAGGTTCGCGCCGTCGACGTACACCTGACCGCCCGCGTCGTGCACGGCCGCGCAGATGTCACCGATGTGCTCCTCGAACACCCCGTGTGTGGACGGGTAGGTGACCATCAGGACGGCCAACTCGGCGCCGTACTGGGCGATCTTGGCGTGCAGGTCCTCGACGTCGACGTCGCCGTCCTCACGGGTCTTGACGACGACGACCTTCATGCCGGCCATCACCGCGCTCGCGGCGTTCGTGCCGTGCGCGGAGGACGGGATGAGGCAGACGGTACGTCCCGTGTCGCCGTTGGCCCGGTGGTACGCCCGTACCGCCAGCAGCCCCGCCAGCTCGCCCTGCGAACCGGCGTTGGGCTGGAGGGAGACCGCGTCGTAGCCGGTGACCTCGGCGAGCCGCTCCTCCAGCTCCCTGATCAGCGTCAGATAGCCCTGCGCCTGCTCGGCGGGCGCGAAGGGGTGCAGCGCACCGAACTCGGGCCAGGTGACCGGCTCCATCTCGGTGGTCGCGTTCAGCTTCATCGTGCAGGAGCCGAGCGGGATCATGCCGCGGTCCAGCGCGTAGTCACGGTCCGCGAGCCGGCGCAGATAGCGCAGCATCGCGGTCTCGGAGCGGTACTGGTGGAAGACGGGGTGGGTCAGATAGTCGTCGGTCCGCAGCAGCGCGTCGGGCAGCGCCTCCTCGGTGGCCGCGTCCAGCGCCTCGATGTCCCCGGTCACGTCGAACGCCGTCCACACGGCGGCCAGTTGCGTACGGCCGGTGGTCTCGTCGCAGGCGATGGAGACATGGTCGGCGTCGACCGGGTGGAGGTTGACGCCGCCCTCACGCGCGGCGGCGACCACGGCGGCGGCCCGGCCGGGGACCCGGACGGTCAGCGTGTCGAAGTACGCGCCGTGCACGATCTCGACGCCGCCCGCGCGCAGCCCCTCGGCGAGCAGCGTGGCATAGCGGTGGGTACGGCTCGCGATGGCCCGCAGCCCCTCGGGGCCGTGGTACACCGCGTACATCCCGGCCATGACGGCGAGCAGCACCTGCGCGGTACAGATGTTGCTGGTGGCCTTCTCGCGGCGGATGTGCTGCTCGCGGGTCTGGAGCGCCAGCCGGTACGCCTTGTTGCCATCGGCGTCCACCGACACCCCGACGAGCCGGCCGGGCAGGCTGCGCGCGAACTTCTCGCGTACGGCCATGAATCCGGCGTGCGGTCCGCCGAAGCCCATCGGGACCCCGAAGCGTTGGGTGGTGCCCACCGCGATGTCCGCGCCCAGCTCACCCGGCGAGGTGAGCAGCGTCAGCGCGAGCAGGTCGGCGGCGACGGTGACGATCGCGCCGAGGCCGTGTGCCTGCTCGACCACGGGCCTGATGTCCCGTACGACCCCCGAGGCGCCCGGGTACTGGAGCAGCACGCCGAAGACCCCGCGCTCGGCCACCTCGGCGGGGATGCCCTCGCTCAGGTCCGCGACGACGACCTCGACACCGGTCGGCTCGGCGCGGGTCTCGATCACGGCGATGGTCTGCGGCAGGGCGTCGGCGTCCACCAGGAAGACACCGCCCTTGACCTTGCCGACCCGGCGGGCGAGCGCCATGGCCTCCGCCGCCGCGGTGCCCTCGTCCAGCAGGGAGGCGCCCGAGGTCGGCAGCCCCGTCAGCTCGGCCACCACGGTCTGGAAGTTGAGCAGCGCCTCAAGCCGCCCCTGGGAGATCTCCGGCTGGTACGGGGTGTACGCGGTGTACCAGGCCGGGTTCTCCATCACATTGCGCAGGATCACCGACGGTGTGTACGTGCCGTAGTAGCCGAGCCCGATCATCGGCGCGAGCACCTGATTGCGGTCCGCGAGGGAGCGCAGCTCGGCCAGCACCTCGGCCTCGGTACGGGCCCCGGGAAGCCGCAGTGCCTCCGTGCTCTTGATGACGTCCGGCACCGCGGCGGCGGTCAGCTCGTCGAGCGAGCCGTAGCCGACCTGAGCCAGCATCTTGGCCTGCGCCGGCGCGTCGGGCCCGATGTGGCGCTGCTCGAAGGGGGTGCCTCGCTCCAGCTGGGAGAGCGGAATGCGGTTGACGGTCATTGCGGAGGCCTCCTGGTCGACGCGACCTGTGAGGGGCACCGAGACGCGGGTGCCCGAACGGCCTCCCCCTCTGTCATCTCGACCTGAGAGCTTCACCGGCCCGCCCTGAGGCGGCCCGGCTTTCACCGTCGGTGAGAGCGGGTGCCGTCCGACGCCCGCCCTGCTTTCCAGAGTGACCTCGTCCGTGCGGTACGGGGGCCTGAGAGATTCCGGGGAGGATTTGCTCCTTCGGCGCCTCCGGCCATCTCTCCGGAGGACTCTCCCGCACGGGGTCAGCAGCCGCTTGCCAGCCTACCAGCGCGACCTTCGGCACAACTTTCGAGTGGCCGACGCCCGAGTTCTGCACTTTTGTAGTATTCACAAGCAGTTGCGACCAGTTGGAGGGACCGTGGAGACCGACATTGATCCGCGCAGTCTGATAGGCCGCAAGGCGTTCGACCGTAACGGCCATAAGCTCGGGACAGTGGACGAGGTGTATCTCGACGACGCCACCGGAATCCCGGAGTGGGCCGCCGTCCGTACCGGACTCTTCAGTCGCGACGCCTTCGTTCCCCTTGCCCCCAGCACGCTCTCCCAGGACGGTCTGCGGATCCCGTTCGAGCGGGCGCTGATCCGGGACGCCCCCGATTTCGGTGTCGGCCGGCATCTCTCCCCCGACCAGGAACTCCAGCTGTACCACCACTACGGCCTGGCCCTTCCGGACCCCGAGCCACCCGAACGGCCCGCTTCGCTCTCCGATCGTGACTCGGAGCGCGACTTCGGACGGCTGGCCGGCCAGGACGACTGACCGGCCACCGCCGGCACCAGGGGCAGCGGCTCCGAGAGCTCCAGATCGGGATCGTCGGCCCAGAAGGTCCGCACCCGCCCCGGCGCGGACCCCGGCTCCTCGAACCGTACGGTCACCCTCCGCAACCCGCTGCCCTGCACCCAGCCCGCACCGAACTCGCGATGGCGTACGTCGTGTCCCGCCGGGAATCGCCGCTCGGCGGGCACGTCCGGAGTCTGCGCGGGCCCATCGCCGGCGCTCCCGGCCACCGCCGCTCCGGACGTCACCGCCCCCTCCCCCACGCCCCTCTCCGCAGCGACCGGCTCACGCACCCCCTCGTCCCCCGACGCGTGCGACGCGGCGGCGGACTCACCGGCCGCGGCCTGGGCGAAAAGATCCTCCTGCGTGAAGTCCGCGAGCCCCGTCACCCCCACCCCGAGCAGCCGCACCCCACCCGTGGTGTCCACCGATTCCAGCAGCCGCCCCGCGGCCTCCCGCACCACCCTGGGGTCGTCCGTGGGCCCGCGCAAGGTCTCCGAGCGCGTCAGGGTCGAGAAGTCGTACCGCCGCACCTTGAGGACGACGGTCCGCCCCGAACGCCCGGCCGCCCGCAGCCGCTCGACGCAGCGGTCCGCGAGCCGGTCCACCTCCGTGCGCACCCTGACCCGGTCGTGCAGATCGACATCGAAGGTGTCCTCGACGGACACGGACTTGGCATCGCGCTCGGACACCACGGCCCGGTCGTCGAGCCCGAGCGCCATCCGGTACAGCGAGGCGCCATGGGACTTCCCCAGCAGCCGTACGAGCTCGTCCTCACCCGCCTCGGCCAGCTCGGCGACCGTGGTCATGCCCGCCCGGCGCAGATGGTCCCCCGTCGCGGGCCCGACCCCGGGCAGCGTACGCACCGGCATGGGCCCCAGCAGGGCGCGCTCCGTACCCGGCTCTATGAGCACGAGACCGTCCGGCTTCGCCTGCTCGGAGCCGATCTTCGCCAGCATCTTGGACCCCGCGAGGCCCACCGAACCGCTGAGCCCCGTCACCGCCCTGATGTCCGCGCGCAGCCGCTCACCCGCCGCCAGCGCCGAGGCGGTGTCATCGGCCGAGCCGCCCGCCTCCAGGTCCACGAACGCCTCGTCCAGGCTCAGCGGCTCCACCAGCGGCGACAGCCTCCTCAGCAGCTCCATCACCTGCTCGCTGACCGCGCGGTAGAGCGAGAAGCGCGGAACGAGATAGGCGGCGTTCGGCGCCAGACGCCTCGCCTGGGCCATCGGCATCGCCGAGTGCACCCCGAAGCGTCTCGCCTCGTACGAGGCCGTGGAGACCACCCCACGCGGCCCCAGACCGCCGACCACTACCGGCTTTCCGCGCAGACTCGGCTTCGCCGCCTGCTCGGCGGCGGCGAAGAAGGCATCCATGTCCAGATGCAGGATCGTCGGCGCGGATCTCACATCACCGATGTTCCCTCACGCCACTGACAATCGGCCCGGGCCACGGCTCAGACAGCCCGGTCCCGCCGCCGTCTGGCCAGTTCATCGGCGGGGTTGTTGCCGATCAGCGTCTCGCCGGTGTCGGTACGCTCCCCATGGAGCTGGGACAGGGCGGCCTCGACATCCCGCCACACCACGCCGACCGCGATCCCGAAGACCCCCTGGCCCCCCTGGAGCAGGTTCACCACCTCGTCGGGCGAGGAGCACTCGTAGACGGTCGCGCCGTCGCTCATGAGCGTCACCCGGTCCAGATCCTGGAAGCCGCCGGCCCGCAGATGCTGGACCGCCGCCCTGATGTTCTGCAGAGCGACCCCGGTGTCCAGGAACCGCTTCACGATCTTGAGGACGACCACGTCCCGGAAGCTGTAGAGCCGCTGGGTGCCCGACCCGTACGCGGGGCGGACACTCGGCTCGACGAGTCCCGTGCGTGCCCAGTAGTCCAACTGGCGGTACGTGATCCCCGCCGCCGCGCACGCGGTCGGCCCCCGGTATCCGACCGTCTCCGCTCGGGGATCGGGGGCACTGCCGTGAAGCGGATACGGACCGCCCGCCGCCGTACTGTCGCCGCTGCTTCTCACGCCGACCCTCCGTCCTTGACCTGCCCTGTCGAAGGTAGGCAGTCGCCCGGGGTGCGTCAACGATCGCCACACTCGCCACGCCGAGTGATAATCACCCTGAGTGTGGTTTCCCGTACCCCTTTACGGGGAAAGGCTGACCGAATGCGCTGACAGAGCCCGGCGCAGCGCTCACCGGCCGCTCACTGGCTGTTGGTTCCGAAGTCCTCCGGAGAGATCTGGTCGAGGAACTCGCGGAACTTCTCCACCTCGTCCTCCTGCTCATCCGGGATGGCGATGCCGGCATCGTCCAGAACCCCGTCACTGCCGTAGATCGGCGTGCCCGTGCGCAGCGCGAGCGCTATGGCATCGGACGGCCTGGCGCTCACCTCGACCCCGCTCGCGAAGACCAGCTCCGCATAGAAGACCCCTTCACGCAGGTCCGTGATCCGGACCTCGGTGAGCTCCTGCCCCACCGCTTCCAGCACGTCCTTGAAGAGATCATGGGTCAGCGGCCGGGCCGGGGCCATGCCCTGCTGGGCGAAGGCAATGGCGGTCGCCTCCCCCGGTCCGATCCAAATGGGGAGGTACCGGTCGCCTCCCACTTCACGCAGGAGCACGATCGGTTGGTTGGAGGGCATTTCCACCCGGACACCCACAACGTCGAGCTCGTTCACACAGCAACCCTAGGACGTGCCCGGCAGGTTTGGGTAGTCGGACTCCCCCATGATCAGCCCGGCCGGACCCCGAGAGCCGTCCGTACCAGCGCCGCGTGAAGGCTTGTGGAGAGCGCGGCCAGCTCCTTCGTGGTCGCCTCGGCATGGGCCCTGGTCTGCGGGTTACGGTGGCGACGCAGCGGCGACACGACCTGTTGGATCAGCCCGGCCTCGCGTTCCGCCACCGCCTTCATGACTCGCAGATGCCGGGGTTCCAGACCGAATCGTCCGAGATCCGAGACAAGCCGGGCCACGGTGACGGCCTCGGCGTCATAGCCGCCGTCCGGCAACAGGGTGATCAGACCGTACGACTCCCACTCGTCGAGCAGGCTCTCGCCGACCCCCGTCGCGGCCAACAGCTCGTCACGGCCGATCCGCGCCGCGGTCGGGGCTTCGTGCCGCGCCTCCGGGACGGCGCTCAGCGGCCCCCGCTGGGGGCCCGGCAGCTGAATGTGCTCGCCGCGCCCCAGGGCGTCCAGCTGCTCCCTGATGACCTTCAGGGGCAGGTAATGGTCGCGCTGCATCCGCAGCACCCGGGCCAGCCGCTCGACATCGCCCGGGCTGAACTTCCGGTAACCGGAGGGGGTCCTGTCCGGCTCGACCAGACCCTCCGCCTCCAGGAACCGGATCTTGGAGATGGAGATGCCGGGAAACTCGTCCCGCAGTCTGGCGAGCACCGCGCCGATGCTCAGCGGCGGCTCGCCCGTGGGGGCGGTGCCGGATCCGGCACCGCCCTTCGGTGTGCGCAGCATGGACCTTCCCTGAGGGTCAGGCGCCCCGCTGGCTCGCGTAGAAGACCAGCCGGTACTTACCGATCTGGACCTCGTCGCCGTTCGCCAGCAGGACCGAATCGATCCGCTCACGATTGACGTACGTACCGTTCAGACTGCCCACGTCCGAGACGGTGAAGCGACCGTCGGCGCCCCTGCGGAACTCCACATGGCGGCGCGACACGGTCACATCGTCCAGGAAGATGTCGCTCTCAGGATGACGGCCGGCCGTGGTCAGCTCGCCGTCCAGCAGGAAGCGGCTGCCCGAATTCGGACCGCGGCGCACCACCAGGAGCGCCGATCCCATCGGCAGCGCGTCGACCGCCGCCTGCGCCTCCGGCGTGAGCGAGGGAAGCGACGTCTGGCCGGTCACCTCGGAGTCATACGCCTCAAGACCCGAGATGGAGATCGTCGAGGTCGTCTCCGAGGCACGCTCCGCGGGAGCCGCGCCCCGCAGTGGCGCACCACAGTTGGAACAGAACCGACTTGCTTCGGCGTTTCGGTGTCCGCACCTCGTACACACAGGCAAGGCCGACATAGAGGGAACCTCCTGCCGCGACTGCCCCCCGGGGACAGATGAGTCCTCGAAACCTATGCGGCCGGGACCAGCAGGGTCAACAGACGACGCGCCGGAGGCGTCGCCCCCCACCTGGTCACGGAAGAGCGGGCGCTCGCCACCCGACTCCTCGCTCTGGCCATGGCGCGATGCGCGATGGCGAGCGGAGCCGCCCTCCTCGCGTGCGCTCTTGCCGAACAACTTCGCAAACAACTTCACGGGCGATTCCCCTTGACCGAAACAGACCCGCCCGTGGGGCAGGACGAACCCTGAATGAACACACCTGCCGACCCGGACATCTTGACAACGTCCGTATCCACCGGACAGTTTCCACCACGCACCACGCTGATCGTGCGCCGACCCCCCGCAACCTCATGCCCGCGTACGGCGGCTGCCATGCACCCCTGCCTCACTGCGACGACGACCGAGCGTAGTCAGGACGCTTCGCCGGTCGCAAGGCATCCACGATGATCTTCTCAGCACGCGCCACCGTGGCTGTGGCCTGCTCCTTCTCCAGCGTCTGGACCACTCCGCCCGGAATATTGAGGGCGGGCTCCAGATCCTGCGGCTTACCGATGACCTTGAAGACGTACGGGGTGGCGACTCGGTTGCCATCCACCTGAACGTCACCTCCCGTACCTGAGAAGTATGTATCGGCGACCACCCGCACGTCATTGACCTGGATGGCCTCGGCGCCCGCCGCCCGCAGCTCCTGGATCGCGTCGAGCAGCATGTCCGGCTCGACCGTGCCGCTGGGATCGTCGATGGTCAGCGTGATGCCGGGCCCCTGCGCCGCGACCGTGCCGGCCAGGATGCCCAGCTGCTGCTCCTTCTCCCGCGTCTGCTTGCGCGCCTCCTCGGCCTGGTCCGAGCTGGTCTCCAACTCGGTGCGCTGGGCGTCGAGACGCTGCTTCTCGTCCTCAAGACGCTGCGTACGGTTGTCGAGCTCGTCGAGGATGCGCACCAGGTCCTCCTGGCGTGCGCCCCGCAGCGCGCTGTCGTCGTTGTTCGAGGTGACCTGGATCGCGAGCCCGAGTCCGAGCACGAACAGCAGGACCGCGACGATCAGCTGGGCCCGGGTCACCCTCGGCGGCCACAGCCCCGCGGCCAACCGCTGGCGGCCTGTGAGCTGTTGGCGCTCCGGCTCCGACGAGGGGTTCGTACCGTCCTCGTTCCTGGGGGTCTCTCCGCCGCTCATCGGCCTCACGCCCGGAACACATGCCGGCGGATCGCGGCAGCGTTGGAGAAGATACGGATACCGAACACGACCACCACGCCGGTGGACAACTGGGCGCCCACGCCCAGCTTGTCGCCCAGGAACACGATCAGCGCGGCGACGACCACATTCGAAAGGAACGAGACGACGAAGACCTTGTCGACGAAGATCCCGTCGAGCATGGCACGCAGTCCCCCGAAGACCGCGTCGAGCGCGGCGACGACAGCGATCGGCAGATAGGGCTCGACCACCGCCGGCACCTCGGGCCGGACCAACAATCCGACCACGACTCCCACGACGAGGCCCAGTACCGCGATCACGATGTGCCCTTCCCGGTGTTGGCCGCGCCCTGTCCGTTGCTCTTCCCGGCGTCGGCGGCCTTCGGCTCTGCTGTACGTACGATCAGGCTCGGCGCGGCAGGCAGACGCACCTCTTCCTGATCCGAAATGCTGGTGCGAATACCGAAGTTCTCCTGCAGCGCGTGCAGATACTGACCGTCGGCGCTGTCCTGGAACGCGGTGCTCAGCTTCTTTCCGTCCCCCACCGCGAGCACCTCGTACGGCGGCACCAGCGGCCTGTTGTCGACCAGTATGGCGTCGCCCGCGGCCCGGATCGCGGACAGCGAGGTCAGCCGCTGCCCATTGATCGCGATCGCTTCCGCGCCCGACTCCCACAGCCCGTTGACGACCCGCTGCATGTCGCGGTCGCGCACCCGGCCCGTATCGGAGAAGTCACTGCTCTCCCGGGGTCCGCCGCCACCGGACTCGGTGTTCTTGGCGTCATCCACCACGAGCCGTACGCCGGGACCGTGCACCGGCGTCGCTCCCGCGAGCAGGGCGACCAGCTCGCCCTGGTCACCGCCGTGAGCCCGCAGGGCCGCGCGCTGGCGCTCACCCACCTCGGTACGCAGCTTCTCGACCGTGCGCTCCAGCGTGTCCGCCGTGGCGGTCTCCGCGTCGATCCGGCTGATCAGTTCCTCGCGCTCCTTGGCCACCACGGGGGCCGAGATCCGCGCCTGGGCCGCTCCGACCGTGACGACCAGAGCGGCCAGCACCAGACCCGCGGCGAGGCCGAGCTTCGCCTTGAGCGTGCGCGGCAGCCCGCCCTCCTCGGCGTCCCTGCGGGCCGCCGCCTCCGCGTAGCCCTCATCGAGGCTGTGGTCCATCACATTGTTCAGCAGCGACATCGACGCGTCGGGGCGCGGCGGCGGAGAGCCGGTGCTCCGAATGGGGGGCTGCTGCGACATGACGCACATCGTCGCACGTCGGGGGCGCTACCGCCGAATGGCCCCACCGGCGCGCCGGACGGCGGTCGATCACACCGTACGGCACGCCGGTGACACACCAGAGAAGGGCCCTAATGACCTGCGCTGTCCACCACCGACGACCACTCGTCGAGCAGCGCCTGCGCCGACGCGTCATCGGGGCCTTCCGCCCACAAATGAGTGACGGCCTCGGCCGGGTCGGGCAGCACCATCACCCAGCGGCCGTCGGCCTCCACCACACGCACCCCATCGGTCGTGTCCACCTGCCGGTCTCCGGCCGCCTCCACGACACTGCGCATGACCAGACCCTTGACCGCCCAGGGCGTCGCCAGATCCCGGCGCAGTACATGCGCGCGCGGGATACGGGCGTCGATCTGGCTCAGCGTGAGCTGCGTACGCGCGACCAGACCGATCAGCCGCACAAAGGCCGCCGTACCGTCCAGGACACTGCTGAACTCCGGCACGATAAAGGCTCCACGGCCGTCACCACCGAAGATCGTGGTCTCCTCGCGGCCCACCCGGGTCAGATCGTCCGGCGAGGTCGTCGTCCACTCCACCTGCGTGCCGTGGTACGCGGCGACCTGCTCGGCGATCCTCGTGGTGGTCACGGGCAGCGCCACCCGGCCGCTGCGCCGCTCGGCCGCGACCAGATCGAGCAGAACCAGCAGCGCGCGGTCGTCCTCGATGATCCTGCCCCGCTCGTCGACCAGCGACAGCCGCTCACCGACGGGGTCGAACCGCACCCCGAACGCGGCGCGCGCCGAGGCGACGATCTCCCCGAGCCTGACCAGACCGGAACGGCGCGATTCGGCCGTCTCGGTCGGCCGGGACTCGTCGAGACCGGGGTTGATGGTCAGCGCGTCGACCCCGAGCCGGCCCAGGAGGCTGGGCAGGACGAGTCCGGCGCTGCCGTTGGACGCGTCGACCACGACCTTGAGCCCGGCCTCCGCGATCCCGGTCGTATCGACATTGCGCAGCAGCGAGCCGGTGTACGAGTCGAAGACGCTCGCGGGGAAGTGCAGATCGCCGATCTCCCCGGGGAACGCGCGGCGGTACTCCTGGCGCGCGTACACCCGGTCCAGCTTGCGCTGACCGCCCTGCGACAGGTCGGCGCCGCGCTCGTCGAAGAACATGATGTCCACGGAGTCCGGCACCCCGGGCGAGGTACGGATCATGATGCCGCCGGCGCTTCCCCGGCCCGTCTGCTGCCGGGCGACGGGCAGCGGCACATTCTCCAGGTCCCGCACATCGATGGCGCTGGACTGCAGCGACGAGATCACGGCGCGCTTGAGCGCACGGGCACCACGTGAGTGGTCGCGCGCCGTGGTGACGGTGGAGCCCTTCTTCAGGGTGGTGGCGTACGCGCCCGCGAGCCGCACCACGACTTCTGGCGTGATCTCGACGTTCAGGATGCCGGAGACACCGCGCGCTCCGAAGAGATGCGCCTGCCCCCGGGACTCCCAGATCACCGACGTGTTGACGAAGGCGCCGGCTTCGATGGTCTTGAACGGGTAGACCCGCACATTGCCCTGGATGATCGACTCTTCGCCGACAAGACACTCGTCGCCGATGACCGCGCCGTCCTCGATCCGCGCGGCGCGCATGATGTCCGTGTTCTTACCGATCACACAGCCGCGCAGATTGCTGTGCTGCCCGATGTAGACGTTGTCGTGGACGACGGCTTTATGGAGGAACGCGCCGGTCTTGACGACGACATTGGATCCGACGACGGTGTGCTCGCGAATCTCGGCGTCGGCCTCGACCTTGGCGTAGTCACCGATGTACAGCGGCCCGCGCAGAACAGCGTCGGGATGGACCTCGGCGCCTTCGGCGATCCACACACCCGGCGAGATCTCGAAGCCGTCGATATCGACATCGACCTTGCCTTCGAGCACATCGGCCTGGGCCTTGACGTAGCTCTCGTGTGTGCCGACGTCCTCCCAGTAGCCCTCGGCGATATAGCCGTAGATCTTCTTGCCTTCCTTCATCAGCTGAGGGAAGACATCACCGGACCAGTCCACCGACACGTCGGCCTCGACATAGTCGAAGACCTCGGGCTCCATCACATAGATGCCCGTGTTCACGGTGTCCGAGAAGACCTGTCCCCAGGTGGGCTTCTCCAGGAAGCGCTCGACCTTTCCCTCTTCGTCCACGATCGTGATGCCGAATTCCAGGGGATTCGGCACCCGGGTCAGACACACCGTCACCAGTGCGCCTTTTTCCTTGTGGAAGGCGATGAGATCGGTCAGATCGAAATCGGTGAGCGCGTCACCGGAAATGACGAGGAAGGCGTCGTCCTTCAGCGCCTCCTCAGCGTTCTTCACACTCCCCGCGGTGCCGAGCGGCTTCTCCTCGTTGGCATAGGTCAGCTCCATGCCCAGCTCTTCACCGTCACCGAAATAGTTCTTGACGAGAGAGGCGAGGAATTGCACGGTTACGACGGTCTCACTGAGCCCATGGCGCTTGAGCAACCGCAGCACATGCTCCATGATCGGGCGATTTACGACCGGCAGGAGCGGCTTGGGCATGCTTGAGGTCATGGGGCGAAGTCGAGTACCTTCGCCACCGGCCATCACGACGGCCTTCATGTCGGAAGCGTCCTCCTTGAAGAGACGGTCTCGCCGACTTCACCCGTCTGGACAGAGGCCCCTTTGACGTCTGGCGGGGGCCGGCGACGCTGCACGGCACCACATCGACGAGCTCAGTCGGCCACGTTGTCCGCCTTGACAAGCCGACGGACCTGGACCACATACAGAATCCCTGCCCACCAGTACAGACTTGTACCCCAAATGGCGAACGCCCATCCGAAAACTTCGGCGAGTGACGCAAGCCAGCCACTTCCGTCACTGAGGAGCAGGAGCGGGAAGGCGTACATCAAGTTGAAGGTAGCCGCCTTGCCGAGGAAGTTCACCTGGGGAGGCGGATAGCCGTGCCTGCGGAGGATGGCCACCATGACCAGAAGCATCAGTTCGCGGGCCACGAGGGCCAGGGCCAGCCAGAGGGGCAGGATCTCCCGCCAGGTGAGGCCAACCAGGGTGGAAAGGATGTAGAGCCGGTCGGCAGCGGGATCAAGAAGTCGCCCCAGGCTGCTGATCTGGTTCCAGCGGCGGGCGAGCTTGCCGTCGAGATAGTCGCTGACGCCGCTCAGCATGAGCACCAGCAATGCCCAGCCGTCGCTCTTGGGACCGCCGAACTCGGGACGCAGGATCAGCCACAGGAAGAGCGGTACGCCGACGAGGCGGGCCATGCTGAGGATGTTGGGGATGGTGAGCACTCGGTCCGTCTGAACGCGAGTCTCCTGGACCTCCACCCGGGGGCCTCCTGTGTGGAACGTGCCGACGATGCCTCCTGACCCTACCCTCAGCGCCGGCACACCAACGCAGCGGGGGTAAGAGGAGGGTAAGAGGAGGGGGGAATGGAATGCAGAACCCAGAACGCAGGAATGCCCCGTACCAAAAGGCACGAGGCATTCCCACAATGATTGTTCGGCGGCGTCCTACTCTCCCACAGGGTCCCCCCTGCAGTACCATCGGCGCTGTGAGGCTTAGCTTCCGGGTTCGGAATGTAACCGGGCG